>JACQQO010000020.1 GCA_016206955.1 Candidatus Omnitrophota bacterium | reverse complement strand
TGCTACTCCCCCGCCGTAATAAGTGGAATTCACATCGGCGATGCGCAAATCTTTAAAGCGCTTTGCTTTTTGGAGAATCTGGTCCACCGCTTCGGTACCGATATAAAGTTCGTAGTCCTCGATCGTTACCAATTTCTTATGATGGATCATTTCGAGGTTCTGTCTGCGCGGATAAGAAATGGAAAAATGATTCATTATTTTAAATACATCTTGAACCAATTCTGAGCTAGGGTGGCTACTTGCTCGAGGGCGCCGTGTTCCTCGAACAAATGAGTAGCATTTGGAACAATCACTAAAGTTTTTTGCTCGATGGACATTTTTTCTAAGGCGAGCTCATTTAAAGGAACCACCGAAAAATCATTACCTCCAACGATCAGAAGTGTCGGCGCTTTCACTCGAGCTAAAGATTCACCTGCCAAATCCGGGCGGCCGCCGCGGGAAACAATTGCTTTCACAAGTTCCGGCCGTTCGGACGCAGCCAAAAGAGCCGCCGCGGCTCCTGTGCTCGCTCCGAAATAGCCGATACTTAAATTAGACCCTAACTGCAATGTCGCACGCGAATAGTCCACCAACCAATTGGTCGCCTCGGTCAGCCGCTCGGATAAAAGTTGGATGTTAAATCGAAGACGGCCGGTGAAAGCCTCTTCCTGCTCCTCCTCAGGCGTAAGCAAATCCATCAAAAGTGTGCCGAAGCCGCCTCGATTGAGAACTTCTGCGACAAAACGGTTCCGAGGACTGAGACGGCTGCTTCCGCTTCCGTGAGCAAATAAAACGATTCTCGTAGTATTCGCCTGAGGAAGCGTGATAATCCCCTCCAATCCCCAAGCTCCGATTTGAACGTTCGCTTCTGTCTGTCCTAAATTTTTTCCCACCATCACAACCTCATTTTGCCTTTCCAGAATTTAAAAGCAATCTGCGGACCTCCGCATCCGTAGTGGGTTCAAAATGTTCGTACCACATACCGACTCCAAAAAAAGATTCAGGCGTATAAAGACAAATCATTTCGTCCACCTCAAGCCTAAATTCGTTACAGGTTTCTTCAGCAGCCACCGGAACCACTACAATAATTTTCTTGGGCTTCTGCTTTCTTAAGGCTTTGACCGCAGCATACATCGTGGCTCCGGTCGCAAGGCCGTCATCGATCAAAATAACTTCCCGTCCCACCACAGAAAGCGGCGGCTCGGTTCCGTGGTACATTCGTTCGCGGCGCTCCAATTCCTTTTGCTCTTTTTTGGTCACTTCCTCAATTTGGCTTTGAAGAATGTGTAAGGTTTGCACAACGCTTTCATTCAGAAAATGAACGCCTCCGCTAGCAATTGCTCCCATCGCTAATTCTTCATGGCCGGGAACACCGAGTTTCCGGACGACAAAAACATTAAGCGGTACCTTGAGAGCTTTTGCCACTTCATAAGCCACTACCACCCCGCCGCGCGGAAGGCCTAAAACCAACACATTGGATTTCCCGCTATAATGCGAAAGCTTTGCGGCCAATTGACGGCCGGCATCACTTCGATCTCGAAATAGTTTTTCCATACCAAGAAAAAGTCTGTGAAGTTGGTCGGGGCGAGTGGATTCGAACCACCGACCTCACGGTCCCGAACCGTGCGCTCTACCAAGCTAAGCTACGCCCCGCGACAAACTTAAATTTTGAGGTAATCGATTAAGGCAGACCGACTTCGTTTCAGTGGTCCGTTCCATAAATCAGCAGCCCGTTCGCCGGGAGTTTTGCCCGGCTTTAGAATTTCCTCTTTCAAACAAGAAAGATAAATGGCTTCGTCCTCTCCCGATTCATTTCGGAGATCTTGGCGCGTAAGCCCCTTTTCGCTAATCTGCACCAGTTCGCGGGCAAGATCCAATACACGCTCACCGCGGATCTTGGCGCGGAATCCAAGATGCTCCGCTTGCCGATGAAGTTCGAGAAGATCCTGTTCCCGAAAACGTTTCAAGAGCCGAGCGGCTGCCTTTCGGGCTTCTGAATCGTAAAGGATTCCCTTCCAAAAGGCCGGTACCGCCGGTATGAGATGGCCTCTTTGGCCATCCATTCCACGAATTTCGATATATTGTTTGAAACGAGCTTCGGTAAAAATAGTGCTAAGATGAAGTTCGAAATCCGCTTGAGTGGGCTTCATGTTCCGATAACCTTTTTCGATAAATTTCCGGAAGGTCAAATTCCGTGTGACAATCCATTTGTCCTCTCGAATTAGGAACATCATCGGCACATCCAACACATAATTGAGATAATCCTGAAAATTACAATTTTGGCAAATAAGATTTAAAATCAGTCCACACCTTTCGCGGTCCGTATAACGCCAAATGTGGAGCCGTTCGCTTGCATAACCGTTCACTTTGCCGCTGGAAACGGAGCTATTGGCGAACATGGCAGCGGCAATCGGCGTCATCGCGAGAGATAGCCTCATTTTCTCAATGGCATCTTCTTCGCTGTGGTAATCCAAATTCACTTGATTGGTCGCTGTTCGCTTCATCATGTCATGGGCTTTTTTTCCGCGCCGGCCCAAGTATTGGGCCATGATTTGATAACGCCTTTTGGGTACCCATTCAATTTCATTTCGCGAAGAAAACGGATGGATGCCGAAAGCAATCCACGCGATTGGCCCGATAAAATGACTGACGGTCTTAAGCTGAAAGAAAAATTCATCCAATTGGGCTTTTACTTCATGAAGACTTTTCACCGGAGCTGCGCTCAGTTCCACTTGTCCGCCCGGTTCAAGTGAAATGACGTTGCCGTCTTTTTGAAGCGCAATGGTATGATCATTTTCACGGATGGGTTCGTAACCAAATTCGTAGGTCAATTCGTCTAAGACACGTTCAATTCCCTGAAGGCCGGAATAAGGAAGCGCTTTGCCCGTCTCGGCATTCACTCCGAATAGTTCACACTCAATCCCAACTCTCTCTTCTCCATGAGGTTTAGCGAACATCTGAAAATAACCGCGGAGGTCTTCTGTGGAGTGAATGGGTTTGGTCAGTGGATCTATTTGCAAGTAGGTGCTCATCGTTTGATTTTCTTGTATAATAGTTTAGCCAAATCCCTATGAAACACAACCACAAACACTTCCGTCAGGTCAAAATTGGCTTCATTATGGATAAAATGGAGAAGATTTTACTCAAATGGGATACCTCTATAGCCATCATGATCGAAGCCCAAAACCGCGGACATCAGATTTTTTACATTGAACCTGATGACATTTTTTTAAGAAACAATCGTGTTTGGGGAAATATTCGGGAAGTAAATGCCTCGCGCGCTTTCGGTTTCCGAACTCTCGGTCGTAAACTCGTCAATTTGAATCGCCTTGATACCATCTTTAACCGGAAAGACCCGCCGTTTAACCTTTCTTACCTTTATCTAACGCAAATGCTTGAACTCTTGGAACCGGATGTCTTTGTGATCAACTCGCCGGCAGGTGTTCGAAAAGCCAACGAAAAACTTTATATCTTAGAATTTCCAAATTGGATCCCGCCTACGATGATTACGAATAACCCCGTTGAGATTGAACGATTTCGAAAGAAACTCAAATGTGACGTTGTGATTAAACGATTAGATCAAAAAGGCGGAAAGGGAATTAGATTAGTCGCATGGAAACGCAAACGTTCCTTCCCCCTTTATGGGGGAAGGTTAGGATGGGGGTTATCCCCCCACCTTAGTCCTCCCCCACAAGGGGGGAGGAAAGTCCTTCCATATTGGGTGATGGTTCAAAAATATTTGCACCAAAATACAAAACATGGAGACAAACGAATTTTAGTTTTGAATGGCGAAATCATTGGCCAGTTCGCGCGCATTCCAAAACCGGGAGAATTTCGTTCGAACTTATCCCTCGGAGGAAAACATGTGCGTACAACTTTAACGAAGCGAGACTTACAACTCGTAAAATATCTTAAGCCAAAATTGATTCGAGACGGGCTTTATTTTGTGGGGCTTGATGTAATAGACGGCAAGTTAATCGAAATCAACGTCACGAGCCCTGCTGGGATTACCGAAATCAATGAACTTGAGGGGACGCACCCTGAAGTTCAAGTTGTAAATTTTTTGGAAGCGAAGGCTGCGAGCCACTAAGTTTAGATCCTAACGTTTTAGATTTCGGCATTTCTTTTTTACTCCTTGGAACGTATCCCAAATAAATCAAACTTTTTTCAATCACATCCTTAAACACCGGAGCGGCCACCGTTCCTCCATAATAATATGGACGGGGGTCATTAATTGAAACGATCATCGCGAGCATTGGATCTTCGGCGGGAGCAAAGCCGATAAACGAACCGACAAAATGTTTATGTGAATAACCCCCAGTCGGTTCCAATTTTTGAGACGTTCCGGTTTTTCCGGCCACACGGACACCTTCTATCTTCGCTCGATCTCCCGTTCCTTCAAGCACCACGCGCTGGAGAATTCGATTCATGGCCCGGACAACTTCGGGCCTCAGAATCGGTTCCGAAAGTACGGGATCCTTTTCGAAAATAGTAACTCCGCTTTCATCTTGAATTTCTTTCAACAAATAAGGCTTCACCACATGGCCTCCGTTCGCGATCGCGGCGATGGCTCGGAGCATTTGAATTGCTGTGGCTGCCACTTCTTGTCCAAAGGGAATCGAAGTAATCGAAAACTTGGACCATTGAGGAACGGGCCTCAAGATTCCGTTCACTTCTCCCGGAAAGTCAATTCCGGTTTTTTCACCGAAACCAAACTTTTTAATGTACTCATAAAGTTTCTCCTCGCCAAGGCGCATGCCAATTTTGACAGTTCCGATGTTGCTTGATTTAATCAAAACTTCAGGAAAATTGAGCCTTCCATAGGGATGGACATCATGAATGATCCGGCTGGGACGAGGACGCCACTCGCCTTGCTCGCAATCAATCACATCGCTTAGCTTCACTTTGCCTTCGTTCAAGGCGGCTGCCGCAGTGACAATCTTAAAAACGGAGCCCGGCTCAAATATATCGGTGATGGGCCGATTTCTTCTAAAAGCGGCTTCTGAGGGCGCAATCCGGTTCGGATCAAACGTAGGACGTGAAGCCATCGCCAAGATTTCTCCGGTTCGAGGGTTCATGACCACGGCAATGGCGCTTTCTGCGTGATGTTTTCTGAACGCTTCATCCAGCGCCTGTTC
>JACQQO010000002.1 GCA_016206955.1 Candidatus Omnitrophota bacterium | reverse complement strand
GTTTTGAAGGTACTGGAGCGTGAACATATTCCGATTGATATTGTTGCTGGTTCTTCGATCGGCGCAGTAATTGGTGCTTTGTGGACGAGCGGCCTGGATTCTCATGCCTTGGAACAAATTGCCTTGAGTTTGGATAAAAAAACGACCTTTTTTAAATTAATCGGTTTCCGTGATATTTCCGCCGCCCATCAAGGATTCTTTAAGGGCGATCAAGTCGCCCGTTTTTTGAGAAATTATTTGGGCCACAAAACGTTTCGGATGCTTCAGGTTCCTTTAAAAATCGTCGCTTCCAATTTGTTTTCAGGAGAAGAAGTTATTTTTGACGAAGGAGATGTGATCACGGCGATTCGCGCAAGCATTTCCATTCCCGGAATTTTCCGTCCCGTGGCGCACCACAGTCAATATTTAATTGACGGCGGCGTCGTTGATCCGTTGCCTGTCAAAGTTTTAAGCCGCTACGGCGTTAAAAAAATTATCGCGGTAAATGTTCTTTCAGCTCCCGAAGATCATATTCAGAGGTATGAACTTTACGAAGCTAAGAAAAATCAAGAGAAAGAGCTTGCCAAGCAGAAGGGATTAGTTAAACGCGTCTTGTCTGGCTTAGGGTCTCGATTTGAAAGAAAGATGCTGACCAATATTTTCAACGTTCTGATGAATACAATTCAATTTTTGGAATATGGCTTGGCTGAAACCGCCTCTGCCGGAGCGGATATTGTCATTCATCCAGTTCTTTCCGATTCTCACTGGGCTGAATTTTATTCCGGCACTAAATTTATTAAGCGCGGAGAAGAAAAGACACTTGAGCAGTTAGCAGAAATCAAAAAACTCGTTGAAGAAACAAGCTAAAACCGAAGAATCGTTTGACACTCATTAGTCCTCATGTTAAACTCACTCAAGTTTTTATCACTAAACAACTTAGATGGATTGTTCAAATAGCAAGGTGAAGGATGAAATCAGTTGTTATTGTTGATGGAATTAGAACTCCCCAGGGAAATTTGGGCGGAGTTTTAAAGGATCTGAGCGCTCAGAAATTGGGTGAGATTGTCCTCAAAGCATTGCTTGAGCGGACTAAACTCAATCCAAAAGAAGTCCAGGAAGTGATCTTTGGCTGCGTTGGACAGCAAAGTGATGCCCCAAACATTTCTCGCATCATTGCTCTCATGGCCAAACTTCCCCACGAGATTCCGGCGTTTACGGTTCAGCGAAACTGCGCTTCGGGCCTTCAGGCAGTGGTTTCAGCTTATCAGATGATTGCGATAGGTGAGGCAGACATCGTCATTGCCGGCGGCACCGAATCCATGTCATCAGCTCCTTATGTCAATCGCGATTTAAGATTTGGAAAAAAGCTGAGGCATTCGGTGATGACCGATAGCTTGTGGGAAGGCCTTACAGATCCGATCGTCAACCAGATTATGGGCGAGACGGCTGAAAATTTAGTCAAGGAGTTTGGAATTTCCCGCAAAGAACAGGATGAATTTGCACTCCTTTCTCATCAAAGAGCGTTTCGGGCAACCCGGGAAGGAAAATTTAAAGATGAGATGGTGAAAGTCATGGTTCCCAAAAAAGTGATGGGCAAAGAAGTCGCATCGGAACCCATTACAGCCGATGAAGGCCCGAATCCCGGACTCACCGAACAAATCCTGTCTCAATACCCCGCTATTTTTCGCGAGAATGGTTCTGTAACGCCCGGAAATTCATGTCCTATTTCTGACGGCGCAGCCTGCCTTCTTTTGATGAGTGAAGAAAAAGCGAAATCGATGGGATACAAGCCGCTCGCCTATATTCGAAGCTACGGTTTTGCAGGAGTAGAACCCGATCGAATGGGCATGGGCCCTACTTGCGCAGTGCCTATAGCTTTGAAGCGCGGAGGAATGTCGCTTAAGGATATTCAATTGATCGAAATCAACGAGGCGTTTGCCGCTCAAATTATTGCTTGTGAGAAAGCGATGAAATTCGACCGTAATATTACAAATGTAAATGGCGGTGCGATTGCATTGGGACATCCCGTGGGAGCGACCGGCGCGCGGCTTTTAGTCACTCTTCTTCATGAAATGAAACGTAGAAATTTGTCTCTCGGACTCGCGACCATGTGCGTCGGCGGCGGTCAGGGCGGTGCTATGGTCGTGGAGCGAAAGTAGTTCTTCCTCATGTATATTTATAAAGCTGGCGTTGTGGGCGCGGGAACAATGGGAGCAGAAATTGCTCAGGTGATCACCTATGCCGGCATTCCCGTTGTTTTGCGTGACATCAATCAAGAACTCGTTGACAAAGGCCTTGCTAAAATGCGTTCCATTTATCAAAAACGGGTGGATAAAGGCAAGATGGATTCCGGCGAGCTTGAGAAGAAGCTTGCCCTTGTCAGCGGCACGACTATGCTCAATGATTTTAAAGATGTAGATATTGTGATTGAAGCAGTGCCCGAGAAGATGGATTTAAAGAAAAAAGTGTTTCAGGAACTCGAATCTTCCGTTTCTGAGAATACCATTTTCGCGACGAACACATCGGCCCTTTCCATTTCAGAGATAGGCGCCGCGACCAAACGCCCGCATAAAATGATCGGAATGCATTTTTTCTTTCCAGCACACGTGATGAAATTAGTCGAAATTATTCCGGGCTTAGCGACCGGAAGCGAAACGATCGATGATGTGATGGGTTTTACGGAATCGCTTCGGAAAATTCCGGTTCGCGTCAATGAATGCGCTGGTTTTTTAGTGAATCGGCTTTTAATGCCTTATTTGAATGAAGCCGCTTACGCACTTCAGGAGGGAGCCGCTTCAGTTCAGGAAATTGACCAAGCCATGGTGGCGTTCGGTCTTCCGATGGGCCCGTTTACACTGGTCGATAATTTAGGCCTCGATATTTGTTTTGACGTGGTCAAGGTACTGCTTGATTCTTATGGCAATCGAATGGAACCCGCTGAAATTTGGGCCCAGCTTTACGAAGCGAAGCGCTTTGGCCGAAAAACAGGCGCCGGGTTTTATGAATATGATGGTCGCCAAAAAGGCGAACTTGAAAAAATGATCGCTGGTCTTCAAACAAGGCCGGGCGCGAAAAAAACCAAGTTTTCCAACGACCGTTTGATTTTTCCAATGATCAATGAAGCTGCGCTTTGCGTGGAAGAACGCGTGGCAGCGGAAAGCGATATCGATATGGCCATGGTAGCGGGGATTGGATTTCCACAGGATAAAGAGGGTATACTTCATTATGCCGATCAAGTAGGCCTTGATCATGTATTGGGTTCGCTCGAAAGTTTTTACAAAGAATTCGGCAGCCGTTTTTTTCCGGCTCCGCGTTTAAGGCGTATGGTGGGAGCTCAATTTCTTGGAAAGAAATCAGGCCGCGGATTTTTTGAATATTCAACGTAAGTGAGGGAAGCAATATGATCACCGGGGGAGATTTAATCAAGATTAAATTAGATGAAGCAGTGGCCATCATTACAATCAGCAGGCCGGCCGAAAATAAAGTGAATGTTTTGACGTCAAAGGCAATGGCAGAATTAAATCAAGCGATTGATGAATTCGCCAAAGACGACGGCGTGAAAGTAGCGGTCATCACAGGAGAAGGCCCTTACACCTTTGTTGCGGGCGCCGATATTAAAGAAATTGCCGGAATCACCACTCGGGATCAAGCAATTGATTTGGTGAAAAAAGGGCAATCGGTCTTAAATAAAATTGAAAATTTAGATAAGCCCGTGATCTGTGCGGTCAACGCCATTTGCCTTGGCGGAGGAATGGAACTTGCGATGGCCTGTCACATGCGGATTGCATCGGACCGTGCTAAATTTGGTCAGCCTGAAATTCTGCTTGGAATTATTCCCGGTTTTGGAGGAACTCAGCGCCTTTTAAGACTGTGTGGGCCGGCGAAGGCCAGAGAAATTTTACTGACCGGCGATCAAATTTCGGCCAAAGATGCACTCGATATAGGTT
>JACQQO010000018.1 GCA_016206955.1 Candidatus Omnitrophota bacterium | reverse complement strand
TTTCACGCTTTGGCTTCTTTCTTTGGCGCGGTTTATTTTCGTTCGCGTCGAGAAGATAAAACGGGCGGACGGAAGTTCAAAAACCTCACCACCGATTGAATTTGTTTGGATCCCGATTGCAATTCTTCACGGTATTGTGGGATCTTTCATTTTGGTTCTCTACCAAATTAAGGTGACTCCGGTTTGGATGGGCGATATCGGTGAGGATATGGCGTTTCAAGGGTTTATTTTGGCGATCGTTTCTGGCGTTGGAGGTTTTTTGGCGCCGCGATTGATGGGACGTTTCGAGATGGTGAAGCCTTCAGAAGTTTGCGCCATTGAAGAAGTCGTTCGCAGGAAGAAAAATAATTTTCGAATTCATCTTGCATTAGGATTACTTTTTTTCCTCAGTTTTTGGCTGGATGTTCCGGGCTGGGAAATTTGGGCTCATAGTTTAAGAGCGCTTATCGTGACCACAGCGCTCGTATGGTCGCGCGCACTTCCCCTTCCTCCGAGGACCCCGGATCTTTTTGTGAAGCTCGTTTGGATTTCGATGTGGATGGTTGTCTTCGGCTTATGGCTGACCGCATTTTTTCCGGCGCAGACAAAGGGCATGCTTCATTTCACATTCATTGGCGGTTTGAGTTTGATGACGTTTGCCATTGCCACGATGGTGACGCTAAGTCATGGAGGGGAGTCGGCCGCTTTGCGTAGGCCCCTCTGGATTTTGCGGATTACTTTGGTAGGAGTTATTCTTTCTTTAGTTTTTCGCGTTGCCGCGGGATATTATCCCAACCATTTTTTTGCGCTGTTAGGCGTGGCGGCTTCTCTTTGGATTTTGGTTGGGATGAGCTGGCTTTGTTTTGTTCTCCCGAGAATCTTACGGATTCCGGAAGCAGGCGAATTTGAGCGCCAGCATGAAGAAATGAAAGAACGCGTAAGCCGCTTCAACGCTTGATTTCTTATTTCTGAACGCTCATATCGGCCAACGGTTTTCCGGTGATGGGACACATTTTCCCGCCCATTCCCCAGTTTTTCCCCATCGGACAGAATCCTTTTCCATATTGAATCGCGCAAGTGACGGCACAGACCGTCCCGAGAAAACTGACAATCATGATGACCACGCCAATGACACGGCCAAGCTGTTTTACCGATTTCTTAGCATGGGTGCTTGCCTCTGCGAAAATTTTAAAACCGAATCCAAGTGCAATTAAAAGCAAACCAATTTGCATGTGAACCTCCTTGAAGTTAGAAAAATGATACAACATTTAGTTTCAACTTTCCACTTTTCTGATATAATGCCGCCGTTGAAGCGCCTGCCTGCCGGCAGGTAGGTAGTACCTAACCATGGAGGTATTGCATGCTAAAACAAGGTTGTGTCCTTTGCAAAATTGTGGGCGCTCTTGCCGTTATCGGCGCCTTAAATTGGGGATTGATTGCGCTGATTGATGTGAATTTTGTGGAGCGGCTGTTTGGCTACGGGACAGCAATCACCCGAATTATCTACGGATTGGTTGGGCTTTCGGGGCTCGTGCTGCTTTCGAGTTATTTTATGGTTTGTCCCGCCTGTAAAAAATCATAACGATTATTGGTAAATTGGGGGACACTTTACTTAATTCTTCGATAACTGATAGTTTGAATTAAGTAAAGTGTCCCCAGATCTTTAAGCTCTCAGCTGTTTTTCAGCGTCCACCACTCCGCGGTTGATCAAATGACGCGCGTGTTCTGCTGTTTGGCGAAGGCGTTCTGAGGTGTGCGGCGCGTGCGCCAAGTCTTTCAAGAGCTGGATGATCATCCGAAAATGCCGAACTAGTTCTCCTTCATCTGCTTGAGTGAGCCTAAAAAGCTTATCGAAAGTCTCTCCCTTTGTCCATGCTTCGACTACAGCAGCCATATGAAAGTGCGGAGGCTTTAGGTAGGGGAAAACTCGGTATTTGAATTCTCGCTTATGGATATTTCGGTAATAGCGTTCTGCCTCGCGCAGAAGAGCATCCGTTTTAGGATTCAGGCGTATTGGATGGTCTCCCTTGCGAGGTTCAAAGACAAGCGCCGAGAGAAATAGATTGAGCCGGATTTCTCCAAGCTCGTCCAGAATTCCGTCTCCATGCATTTCGGCGAGCAATAATTCATATCCAAAGAGCGATGCCGCAAATTCTCCTTTCGACGTGAGGCGGTTTTTATCGAAATACCCCATTTCTTCCAGAAGCGCCAATTTCCGCTCCATCGATTGGTAGCCTTCGCGGCGCATTTTTTCGGAGGATTGGAAATGATGAAACGTTCGGGGATAAATATCGAGCAGCTTTCTTCCCAAA
Source organism: Candidatus Omnitrophota bacterium (assembly GCA_016206955.1). Taxonomy (GTDB): domain Bacteria; phylum Omnitrophota; class Omnitrophia; order Omnitrophales; family Danuiimicrobiaceae; genus 01-FULL-45-10b. Next base: position 3,994 of record JACQQO010000018.1, on the reverse strand, counting down.
TCGCGGTACAAATTGAGCAAAGTTGCATACGTCGTATTCAGCTGGCTTCGAATCGCTTCGGGTTTTCCGTAAAGAACGCGCTGAACCTCCGTGAAAGGAATATCATTCGGGTGAATTCTGACGTAAACATAACCTTCCGCATCCATCCCGCGCCGTCCTGCACGCCCGGCCATTTGATAAAAGTCGCGGTTTGTGAGATTTCGAAACCGCGTGCCATAGAATTTTTCAAGCTCATCAAAAGTAACACTCCGCGCCGGCATATTAATTCCAAGCGCAAATGTTTCGGTGGTGAAAATCACTTTAATGAGCCGGCTGGTAAAGAGTTGCTCCACAATTTCTTTCAAAGTGGGGAGCATTCCGGCATGGTGATAGGCGATGCCTCGCACGACGAGATTTCTTAGATCTTCAGCCGATCGTTCACGGATTAAGTCGTAACGTTCCAGAAGCGTTTGATAAAGCTCGCGGATTTCTTTTTCTTCAGTTGGAGTAAGAAAATTAAACTGCGACGCTTCCTGTGCCAGAATTTCGGCGCGCCGGCGTCCGAAAATAAAATAAATCGCGGGCAATCTTTTTTGTTCGATCAAATGGCGGAGCAAATGATCCAAGCGATTAGGTTTTGCTCTGAGCGGCCGAACGCCGCGCCGTCTGTCGCGGGAACTTAATCGCCAATCATCCCGATTAAAATAGCCTTCTTGGCGAAGGCGATTGATGTTATCGATGATTCTTCCTTGACATTGAAAGAGAAAATGAAGTGGCACAGGCCTGTGGGTTTCTTCCACGACGGCGATCGGACGTTCGTGAACCAAACGAATCCAATCAGCAAGCTGCCGTACGTTTGGCACCGTCGCGCTTAAGGCAAGAATTCTGATTTGAGGCGGTGTAAATAAAATCGCCTCTTCCCAAACCGTTCCGCGTTCAGGATCGTCGAGGTAATGAATTTCATCGAAGACCACCCATCCCACTTTTTGGACCCGGTCTAAATTTTCGAAGAGGGAATTTCGGTAAATTTCAGTGGTCATAATGAGAATGGGCGCATCGACATTGATCGAAACATCGCCCGTTAAAATACCGACTCGGGCCTCACCGTAACTCGCCCGAAAATCGCGATATTTTTGATTGCTTAAGGCTTTAATGGGAGCGGTGTAAATGACTTCTTCTTGTCTGGAAAGGGCTTTGTCGATCGCGCGTTCGGCAATCAGAGTTTTGCCCGCGCCGGTGGGGGCAGAGACAAGAACGGAACGCTCTTTTTCAATCCACTCGATGGCTTCTTGTTGAAAGGGATCTAATTGGATGGGCATAGAAGTATATTTTTGGTATGATTATATCATATGTTGAACGCCACGGAAATCCGCGTAGGGAATATCCTCAAGATCGATGGAAAACCTTGCAGAGTGCTTTCCCATGAAATCCGCGGTACGGGCAAATTTGGGAAAATGGTCCACCTGAAGCTGAAAGGTTTGGAAGATGGCCACATTCATGAGAAAAGTTTAAGAGCAGAAGATAAAGCAGAGGAGGTAGACGTCCAGCGCGTTAAGATGCAATATCTTTACCGCGAAAAAGATCAGCGCATCTTTATGAATATGGAAACGTATGAGCAATTTTCACTCCTTGAGAAAACGATCGGGAAGCAGGCCGCTTTCTTGAAAGAGAATTTGGAAATCGATGTGCTCTTTGCCGAGGGCAAACCGCTTTCAATTGATTTTCCGAAAGTGGTTGAATTGGCAGTGAAAACCGCGCCGCCTCCCATCAAAGGCGGAAGCGATTCTACCTATAAAGAAGTGGAGCTTGAGAACGGCCTTAAAATTTTAGTGCCGCAGTTTGTCAAGGAAGGGGAAAAAGTTCGCGTGAACATTGAGGACCTTTCCTATTTGGATCGCGTGACCACTAAAAGCCTCAAAAATGAACCGCCGCCTAAATCTAAGCCGGCTTCTTAGCGAATGGAGGAATTTTCTCCCTGATTTTGATAACGCCGCAACCGATTCGGCCTCCCGCATTGCCGGTGGGCTGTCCGAAGTCATCTTGCTTCTCATGTAAGATCACGGCTCGACCTTCCACGTTATGTGTTCCGTCTTTAATCGTAAGGCCCGGCACCACTAAATAAAGATTTCCGGTTCCTTCTTCGCTGATTTGGATATTTCCCAAATCACCCGCATGAGCGCCTTCAAAACCCTCTGTCAGTAAAAAGCCGTGTTTTACCCCTTCCGGATTGTAATGACCGCCGGCGGCATTTCCTTTATCTTCACAGCTTCCAGTTTCATGAATATGAATGCCGTGGGTTCCGGGCGGAGCTTCCGATATATCGGCTTCAATTTTAAGGCCCTCGTCCGTATCTTCAAAAAGTACAGCGCCCACCAAAGTTGAATTTTCTTCCGTTCCTTGAATGACGGCGATTGCTTCTTCACGGAAGCTAGGTTTTGCGAGGCAAAAGATGATGAGAATGAAAAGCGGGATAAATGTTTTATTCATGGCAATCCTCCTCAGGCTAAGTAAGTCCTATTTTATCCAAATTTTCTTCTTCTGTCCTCAGAATCTTTCGCTGAGGACAGCGACTCATAAAAGACAGAAGCCAAGCGCCTCCTCACCGTTCGGAATTCCCCTGCGAGGAATTCCTCACTCGCGCACTTCGGCTTCGCTCGGTGGCAAGAGCTGTTAAGAGGCAGCTCTCGTAGCCGTTCGGAGCTCGGTCCCGCCAAAGTTTTAGTGACGGGTCCGAACGGCGAGAGCGCAAGCAGTCGGCGCTGCTGGAGCGCCGAACTGCCGGTGCCGATAACAGCTCTTGCCACCACCGTGCCCGCTCCGCCTCGTGAGCGTGCTTCGGCACTAGGCTTCTGTCTTTTAGAATGGCGGGTATTTTGATATGATGTCGGCGATGGTTAGCGTTGTGATTCCTACATTCAACCGTGCTCATACACTTGAACGTGCCTTGAATTCAGTTTTGGTTCAAAAAGACGTATCGTTTGAAGTTTTCGTCGTGGACGACGGCTCCATAGATGATACCCGAAGCTTAGTTGAGGCTATTTCTAAAACTGATTCTCAAGTTCATTATCTATTTCAATCCAATCAAGGTCCTTCGGCAGCGCGGAACCTGGGAATTCGCGCCAGCCGGCGCGAATTCGTTGCCTTCCTTGATTCGGATGATGAGTGGCTTCCGGGAAAGTTAAAAGCTCAGCTTGAATTCTTCGAAGCAAATCCCACTTATTTGATTTGTCAGACGGAAGAGATTTGGATTCGAAACGGCGTGCGTGTCAATCCGATGAAAAAACATCAAAAATTTGGTGGATTTATTTTCGAAAAGTGTCTTCCGCTTTCAATCGTAAGCCCTTCTTGCGTAATGATGCGTCGTGAATTTTTCGATCAAGTCGGTCTCTTTGACGAATCGCTTCCGGCATGTGAGGATTATGACCTTTGGCTTCGAGCGAGTGCACGTTTGCCTATCAGTTTGATCCCCAAGCCTTATGTAATCAAATACGGCGGCCACGAAGATCAGCGTTCACGCCAATTTTCTGTGATGGATCAATTTCGGATTCGCGCGCTTCTGAAACTTTTTCATTCAGGCGAGTTGAATTCCCAACAAAAAGAATTAGTCGCTTCCGAGATCTTGCGCAAAGCAAATATCGTGGTTCAAGGCGCGAGAAAGCGCGGGAAAATCGGAGAAGCTAAATATTATGAAGGGCTAGTCGAGAATGTCTTGAAGAAGAATTTAATCGTTCATTCCCTCCCCCTTAATGGGGGAGGTTAGGTGGGGGTAGATTGCGTTTGTTTTTATTCCCCCCATCCCTGCCTTCCCCCACAAGGGGGGAAGGTGATATGCAATCATGATTAAACTTTTGATTTATGATTTAGACGGCACTTTGATTGACTCTTGCCGAGATGTCACAACTTCGGTCAACTGGGCTTTGAAGGGGCTCGGCGTCACGGAACTTCCGCCCGAGAAAATCGCCTCCTTCGTTGGCCGCGGCGTTACGAATTTAATGCAAAACGTGCTTCGGGAGGC
>JACQQO010000005.1 GCA_016206955.1 Candidatus Omnitrophota bacterium | reverse complement strand
GTCCTCACTCGCGCGCTTCAGCACAATCCTTTGCTAATTAATTTGATCGTGGGACATTTTCCTTTGCCGAAGAAAGCTTGGGCCGCGAAAAGCGAGAAATGTCAGGACTAGCGGGTGGCACGGGAAACAGGGCTCCCATTCGCCCGCAGGCCAGAATGCCGAGGACGAATGGGATGTTTCCCGTGACAGGACCCGCTGAGTGACTGAAATTAGGCGCGATCATTTTTCTTGTTTTGTTTTTGATTGGAGAAGATAAAACAATGGCGGAAGGAACGTTTACGAATCGGTTGGCGAAGGAGAAAAGCCCTTATCTTTTGCAGCACGCTACGAATCCCGTCGATTGGTATCCGTGGGGTGAAGAAGCGTTTCAAAAAGCCCGCGCAGAGAATAAACCCATCTTCCTTTCCATCGGATATTCCACTTGTCACTGGTGCCACGTCATGGAAGAAGAATCCTTTGTCGACCCCCAAATTGCGAAAGTATTGAACGATCATTTCGTCTCGATCAAAGTTGATCGGGAAGAGCGGCCAGATGTGGACCATATTTATATGCAGGCGGTAATGGCGATGACGGGTTCCGGCGGCTGGCCGATGAGTTTATTTTTAACGCCCGAGCTTAAACCTTTTTACGGCGGAACCTATTTTCCTCCTCAAGACAGATGGGGCAGGCCGGGATTTGTGGCGGTTTTAAACGCCATTCATCAAAAGTGGTCTAATGACCGCGAGTCCCTTTTGAAATCGAGTGAAGACTTAACCCAAGCGCTTCGAGCTGAAACCGAGCGTCGCGTGATTGAAAAACATGAGTTAGGAAAAGAAACGCTTCAAAAGGCATACGAGCAACTCGAATCGAGATTTGAATCTGATCGAGGCGGATTCAGCGACGCACCCAAATTTCCGCAAGGCCATGTGCTTTCCTTCCTTTTGCGCTATTGGAAACGCACGAATGAATCACAAGCGCTTGAAATGGTTGAGAAAACTTTAACGGAAATGGCCAAAGGCGGCATGTACGATCAACTCGGAGGTGGATTCCACCGATATTCCACGGACCGCGAGTGGCGCGTGCCTCATTTTGAGAAAATGCTTTACGATCAAGCCGTCCTTTCAAAAGCTTACCTCGAAGCTTATCAAGCCACCGGAAAATCAGAATATGCCGAGATCGCCCGCGAAATTTTTGATTATGTGTTGCGGGATATGGTTGATGAGAAAGGTGCTTTTTATTCTGCCGAAGATGCGGATAGTGCGCCGGACCCGAGCAAGCCAAACGAAAAAAGAGAAGGTGCATTTTACGTTTGGCCCAAGGAAGAAATAGATACTCACCTCGGCAAAGAAAAGTCGGAAATCTTCAATGATTACTTCGGGGTTGAAGTTCATGGAAATGCAATTCACGATCCTCAAGGAGAGTTCGGAAACAAGAATATTCTTTATGTGGCACATTCGGTAGAAGAAACGGCAGAAAAATTTTCGAAATCAAAAGAGGAAATTGAAAAACTTTTGGATGAATCAAAAAAGATGCTTCTTAAACTGCGCTCTCAACGTCCACGTCCGCATTTGGATGACAAAGTGCTTACGGATTGGAACGGCCTCATGATTTCAAGCCTTGCCTTTGGATCACGAGCATTGAATGAACCCAAATATGCTGAGGCCGCAAAAAAAGCCGCTGATTTTCTTTTAAGTAAAATGAAAGACAAGGACGGTCGCCTCATGCACCGTTACCGCGACGGCGAAGTTTCGATTCCGGGATTTCTTGAAGACTATGCTTTTTTCACACACGGACTCATTGATCTTTATGAGGCCACGTTTGATCCCGTTTATTTGGAGGAAGCCAAGTTTTTTACCGAAGAAATGATTCGACTCTTTTGGGATGAGGAACACAGCGGTTTCTTTCTCGCCGGCCGCGACAGCGAAAAATTGATCGCCCGTTCAAAAGAGCTTTACGACGGCGCTACGCCATCCGGAAACTCGATTGCCACCCTTTCGCTCCTTAGGCTCGGTCGGCTTCTGGTCAATCGTGATTTTGAAAATCGCGCTCAAAAAACGTTGGAGTCGTTTTCAAAAGAACTCACTCAATATCCGTCCGGCTATTCGCAAATGATGGTCGCTTTGGATTTTGCGATCGGCCCATCACGCGAAATTGTGATTGCAGGAGATGAGAGGGATCCAAAAGTTCAAGTGTTTCGGCGAACGATTGATTCCCAGTTTTTACCCAATCAAGTCATGATTTTTCGCCCCACGGCGGGGGGAGCTCAAAAAAAGATTGAGTTACTTTCGCCCTTTACGAAAAATCAAAATATGTTGAATCAGCAAGCGACTGTTTATGTGTGCAAAAATTATGTGTGCGATTTGCCGATCACTGAAACAGAACAATTGAGAAATCTTCTGGCTCATTAGTATGCCCTTACCGGAAAGTTTCAAAAATAAGCTTGTGCGGCTTCTGGAAGAAGAAGAAACGGACATTTATGTGCTGACGATGCATTACCTCAATGACGGAGACTTAAATTATTTCAATGCCCAAGACCGCCGCCGGGTCAAAGAGATACTTGGCATTTTAATTCATGATACGAAGCAGCATGCGAAACTTTTGAAAGAAATCCTAGCATCAGAATAGAAAAGGGGACAGGCAATATTTCCTGCCTGTCCCCTTTTCTGAAAGATTACATAACATGCAGCGCAGCCTCTACAAAGAACTTTGGCTCATGCGATTCCAGAAAATGTTGGATCTTGAACGAGAAGCGGTATCCGGCTATTCCGATCTTTTGAAGGAATATCAAGACAAATACAAGGGAGAATCTCAAGTCCAAAATCATCTTAAGAAGTTGATTATAGACGAAAAAAAACACGCCAAACTTGTGGAAGAACTTCTTCGCACCGTTCAGTCTCAGGAGGACTAAAAAAGAAAAAATATGAAACACTCACTTGTTTTATTTTTATCCGTTATGTTTTTATCCACTCCTCTCTGGGCGGCCGGATTTTTGGATAAAAAAGTGGTGAAGCTGGGAGAAGCCATTCCGGATTTTAAATTGGCGGATACTACCGGTCAGGAGCATCAATTGTCGCAACACAGGGGCAGAGTCGTGATGATTCATTTTTGGTCTGCCACTTGTCCTTTTGTCATCCGATATGACGATAGGCTTAAAGAAATTGCCGAAGATTACACTCCCGATGGAGTTGTTGTGTTGGGAATTGACTCCAATTCCAACGAAACACCGAGGCAAATCAAAAAAGTGGCCGAAGGCCGCAAGGTGAATTATCCCATTTTGATTGATCCGGGCAATCAAATCGCGGATCAATTCGGAGCTGTGACGACTCCTCATGTGTTTATTGTGGATCGAGAGGGAAAGCTTGTTTATGAGGGGGCAGTGGACGACCAAGGTTGGAGCGAAGAGAATCGGGTTACGATTTCATATGCGCGGGAAG
>JACQQO010000019.1 GCA_016206955.1 Candidatus Omnitrophota bacterium | reverse complement strand
TCGGGACAGGCGTGAGGATATTTGGGATGCCAAGCATGATGGTGGAAAATGGGATCGCTTGGAAGATATCCGCGATCGACGAGAAGATGTGAGAGATCGAAAAGAAGACGTTCGCGACAGACGCGAAGACAGATTCGATCGTCATGAGAATAGAATCGATCGCAGGGGACATGGCGGAGGCCATAAGCCCGGTGTTCATGGCGGCGGCGGTCCTCGTCGCGGGGGAAGCCGGAACGCCGGAAGGTAAATATGGACATTGTGCAGTCGGATGAACTTTTAGTCCAGAAAGCACGCCAGGGCAATCGCGATGCCTTTGGCGTGCTGGTTCGCCGATATCAAACTCAGGCGGTTTTAGTCGCGCAAAGTGTTCTCAAGAATATGGAGCTTGCCAAAGATGCTTCGCAGAATGCATTTGCAAAAGCTTACTTTGGGCTCAGCAAATTCCGCCAAGACGCACAATTCAAGACGTGGCTTTTTAGGATCGTTTTTAATGAAGCCACGGATGTTTACCGGAAGGAGAAGTCCCGCGGGCTCTTTAAGTTTTGGTCAGCCAGAGAAACCGAAGAAGGGGAGGAAGAGTCGATTTTGGAAGTCATTCCTTCAAACAACAGGTCTCCGCGGGAAGAATTCGAGGTTCAGGAAATGAAGGAACGGCTGGAACGGGCTATCAATCAACTACCGGCGCGTGAGCGCGAAGTCTTCCTCTTGAGATACTTAAACGGCTTTGAGATATCCGGAGTGGCCGAGACTCTCGGCATTGCGGTCGGAACGGTGAAAGCTCATTTAGCACATGGGACTGAAAAGTTGAAATCTATTTTGTTAGTTCCTGCCAAATTGAGGAGCGAAGGCAGAAACATTCAAGGAGGTGATTAACATGGCAAATCAAGAACCATTAGCTCCAGAATTGGAACAACTGATTAAGCAAGTGAAACTCAAAGAACCTTCCAAGGAACGGATGACGGACTATCTTGCCGGCGTGAATGCAAAAATTGATCGGGGAGCACCCCCTACTTCTTTTGGTTTTCCTCAAGTCGCGGTGATCTTAGCCGTCGGCCTAGTTATGGCAGGATTGGCGTATTTTTATTGGATACGTCCTTCTTCTGTAGGGGCGGACCCCCGTGTCCGCCCTCAGGAAAACGGGCAGGCACAGGGGCCTGCCCCTACAACTCCTTCTCTTTCCATTGAAGAAGAAATGGCTGTCCTCGAAGCGTTTGGCGAAGAGTATGACAGTGAAATCCAAGATCTACTAGGAGACGATGAAACGCTCGAAGAGCTGGCACAACTGGATGAAATTGAGTTCTTTCTTCCATCTAAAGCTTTTTGAGGCATTTCCGATAGATAAGTAATAGAACATACACCTTTTACAAGGGAGGCATCCATGAGAAAGTTGATTGTTTTGTCACTTATTATGCTGATGGCTTGTGCACCTTTGAGTTTTGCCGGCATTTGTACGTCGGTAGATTCTCCTGGATACTTGACGGCGGCAAGTTCCAAGTTCATTCGGGGCATTGGCAACGTTGCTTTGTCTTGGGTTGAGCTTCTCAGACAACCGGTCATTAACGAAAATAAATGGGAAGGGGTAGGCCGTGGTATTGTGCATACGGGTGTTCGCGCCGTAAGCGGAGCTCTTGAGGTGGTCACAGCCATCATTCCCGGAGCAAAAATTCCACAGCCGGATCCCGCTTGCCCGACCGATCTTGTGAACATGAACAGGAGTGCCTAGAGTTTAAGCTAAGGCCGCAGCCTTTTTTCAGGAACGATTTTAAAGCGCTACCTCGCACGAGGTAGCGCTTTTTATTTTCGCTTGATTTTTTCCCTCGTGTGAGTATGTTGGTGTTCGTGATTAAAAAAATCGTATTGGTTATTGGTGTTTTATTTTTGATCTTGTTAGGTTTTATTCTAACCAATAGCTTTTGGCTGCGTTATGCTCTTGCCGCAGGAATTAGTCAAGTCACGGGCTTTCCGACCAAAATCCACAAAACGGATCTCAATATTCAAAAGTCCCTATTCGGGATTTATGGCCTTAGGATTCGAAATCCGAGTGGATTTCCAAGGAGCACTTTTATTTCAATTCCTGAAGTTTTTGTCGATTTTGATCTCGGCCCTTTCATCAAAAGTCGAAAACTTTACATCCGCCAACTTCGCCTTCATATCGAAGAAGTTAGCATTATCAGAAATCAATCAGGGGAAACAAATATTTCCAGACTTACCACAGTTAAAAAGGGAAAGGCCGAGAGAGAAACTCAGAAACTTGAGAAAGCAAAGTCTCCCAAGGAATTAAAATTTTTTGTGGAAACTTTTGTGCTGACGATACGCCGCGTTAGATTTCAAGATCAGACCAATCCTTTGATCGGTGAAAAGGTGATCGATTTACATATTGAGCAGGAAGTGATTCACGGTTTGTCTAGTCCTGCGGATATTGTTCGCTTGGTTGTGTTGCGCGTGATTCAAAAAGCTGCCTTAGGAAATCTCGGCGTTCCCATCGATCTTTTGAGTCAACAGCTCGATGCCTCAATTGCCAAAGGAGAAGAGTTAGTGAATCAAAGTGTAGCGCTTGCCGCAAAAATGGGAACCCAAACTATTGGAGAAGGCGAGCGTATCCTTGGAGAAGCCAGCAAAAAAGTACCAATTCCGACCGAGGAAGTCGGCCAAGTTGTTGAAGAAGCCAAGACAAAGCTAAAAGATATTTTGGGCAAAGCCAAATCTTCCGTATCTTCTAATTGAGCAAACGTTAATTTCCAGGTATTCTAGACCCGCATCGATAAAATAGCTTATGGATGCGGGTTTTATTTTTAAGGGGTAAAAACCATGGTTCAAAGAAAAGTAAAGATCGGCCTGATTCAAATGAAAGCGGAATCTTCGCCCGAATTAAATTTGATTAAAGCCATTCAAAAAGTCAAAGAGGCGGCAAAAAAAGGAGCCCAAATCATCTCACTTCAAGAGCTTTATCGGACTCTCTATTTTCCACAAACAAAAAAGGCTCAAAATTTTCGGTTTGCAGAGCGGATTCCGGGACAGACCACCAAAATTTTCAAGGAAATAGCCCGCGAGTTGAAAGTAGTGATCATCACTCCTATCTTTGAGCGCGTTAATTTCAAACGTTTTCACAATGCCGCTGTTGTAATCGATGCGGACGGATCGATTGCCGGCATTTATCGGAAGGTCCATTTGCCGAACGACCCTTGTTTTTACGAGAAGTTTTATTTTAAAGCCGGAGACCTTGGTTTTAAGGTTTGCAAAACAAGATACGGAAAAATCGGAATTTTAATTTGTTGGGATCAGTGGTTTCCCGAGGCGGCGCGGCTTCTGGCGCTCCAAGGCGCCCAACTTCTTTTTTATCCGACTGCCATCGGCTGGCATTCGAAACAGTCAATCAACGAGCGGAAAAAGGAGCAGACCGCGTGGGAGATCATTCAACGTGCCCATGCCATTGCTAATGGGGTCTATCTTGCATCGGTCAATCGAGTGGGCCGTGAAGGGAAACTTCATTTTTGGGGCGGATCTTTTTTAGCGGGCGCTTTTGGAGAAATTATTGCTCGCGCTGGAGATAGAAAAGAAGAAATTTTAATGGCTACTTGTGATTTCTCTGAGATTAAAGCAGTGCGTAAAGTTTGGCCTTTCTTGCGCGAACGCAGAATCAAAACGTATCAAGGATTGATGCGCCGTTATCCGAGCTAACATGCCTGCGATAGTTACACCTAAGGAATTAGGTTATCGGATGCCCGCAGAATGGGAAGTTCATGAGGCAACATGGCTTTCTTGGCCTCATGATCTCGAAACATGGGGCAGTCAATTGTCTGCATTGGAAGAGACCTATGTTGAAATTATCATGCATCTTGTAGAAGGCGAGAAAGTTCATGTTTTAGTCGAGGATGAAAAATCCGAAGCTCATGTTTGGGGCAAACTCAAACAGAAGGGAATTACAAAAAATGTTTTTATTCGTCAAATTCAAACCGATAGCCCGTGGATTCGAGATTACGGCCCTCTTTTTTTGGTGGGAGTATCCAAAAAGCTCGCTTTTTCAAATTGGATTTTTAATGCGTGGGGGAGAAAATACCCCGCTTTTCAAAAAGACGATCAAGTACCTGAAAAAATCGGGCAAATTTTAAAGGTGGAAGAATTCAAGGCCGACATCGTTTTAGAGGGTGGTGCGATCGATGTCAACGGTCTCGGCACCGCTCTCGCCACCAAAGAATGTCATTTAAATCCTAATCGCAATCCGAATTTGAGTCGTAAAGAGATAGAGCGGTGTCTGGATGATTTTTTGGGGATACGGCATGTAATCTGGCTTGAAAAAGGAATTGAAGGCGATGACACAGATGGCCACGTGGATGAAGTGGCCCGGTTTGTCGGGCCCCGAACCGTGATTGCTGCTCTAGAGTGGAATCAACGTAGCCGAAATTTTGGAATTCTGAAGCGGAATTGGGAACAACTTTCTGAATCTCGGGATCAAGACGGAAATTCTTTAAGTGTCATTAGTCTCCCAATGCCTGAAAGTATGGAAGTTGACGGAAAACTGCTCGCGGCAAGTTACGTCAATTTTTACATCGCGAATAAAGCTGTATTAGTGCCGATGTTTCAGAAGAAAAGTGACAAAATTGCATTGGGAATTTTCAAGGATATTTTTCCGGACCGAAAAGTCGTAGGAATTTCGGCGGTCCCTTTAATTTATGGACTCGGCGCATTTCACTGCATCACGCAGCAACAGCCAAAGATTTGATGAATCTAAAAAAAATTCGCATTCGAACATTTGAGTTTATTCAATACCTCCTTTTTCGACTTCTTTGTTTTCTTCTGAATTTGATTCCGTTCTCAATCGCAAAGAAATTGGGCCGTCTTGGCGGCCGTGTGCTTTATCACATTCTTGCGCGGTATCGGAAAGTCGCCTTAGAAAATATTCGTCTTGCCTTTCAAGAAAAAACAGATTTTGAAGTGAAAAAAATTGCGATTCAATCTTTCGAAAATTTGGGGCTTTTCGCGATTGAATTTATTCGGATTCCTAAAATTGTAAGGTCGCTTTCCAAGTATGTTGTCCTCAAGAATGAAGAAGTTGTTTTGAAAGAACTCGAGGTTGAGAAACGCGTTATTTTTGTGATTTCTCATTTTGGAAATTGGGAATGGATGGCGCTGGTTGCGGGCAAGAAAGCCACGGAAGAAGGCGTCTCGATTAGTGCGGTGGCGCGGCCGCTTGGAAATCCATGGATTTACAATTACGCTAAACGCTTAAGAGGTGCGACGGGGCTTAAAACGATCGATCGCAGGGGCGCTGCACGCGAAACCATAAAACTCGTCGAGAATGATCAGATTGTTTCCTTCACGATTGATCAACATGAGCGGCTTGGAAGCATTCCAGTGCCTTATTTTGGTCGAGAAGCGTGGACCACTTATCTTCCTGCCATGTTGGCAATCAAGAAGGATTTGGCCGTCATCCCTGTTTTTTCATATCGGCAAGAAAATGGACCCACGCTCGTAAAGTTGGGCGAGCCTTTTCCGGTCATCCGAACGGGAAATTAGGAGCAGGACCTTTATGAAAATACGCGGCAATACATCGAATCAATTGAAAAAGAAGTGAGGAAACGCCCCGGCGAGTGGCTGTGGATGCATGCCCGCTGGCGCGCTTCCCGTACGGCGAAGGCTCTTGCCTAGGAGAGAATAAAATGAGACTGCAGAGTTTTTTGGCGCAAGCGGGAATTTCAAGCAGGCGAAGTGTCATCGAGGAACTCGAGGCGGGGAAAGTGAAGGTGAATGGCGAAGTCGTTCGGATTCCATCCTATCCCATTTTTCCAGATAAAGACAAAGTCACTTATTTAGATCAGGAAGTCAGACTTTCATCCCGCAAGGCCTATTTCATTTTCAATAAACCGCGCGGCGTGATCACGACGGCGGAAGATACACACGGAAGAAAAACCGTGCTGGATTATTTTAAGCATGTGAAAGAAAGGATTTATCCCGTCGGAAGGCTCGATCAAGATACAACCGGACTGCTTCTTTTGACAAATGACGGTGAACTTGCAAATAAATTGATGCATCCGCGTTTCGGGGTCGAGAAAGTTTACGAAGCACTTTTGGACAAGGAGATTTCGAAAGATAAGGTCATTCAACTTGAACAAGGAGTCGTGATCGAAGGCGTAAAAACTTCACCTTGTAAGATTAGAATTTTAGGGACGGGGGAGGAAAAAAGCAAAGTTGAGATCATCCTTCATGAAGGCAGGAAACGTCAAATCCGAAATATGTTTCTGGCGATCGGCATTCGAGTGCTTC
>JACQQO010000129.1 GCA_016206955.1 Candidatus Omnitrophota bacterium | reverse complement strand
TTTTCTCGCCAACTGACGTTGCTTCCATATATCAATTGCTTCTTCAAGCCGAGGCTTTACATCCTGATTTGCCTCTTCTTTCAATTGTTCTCGAAGGGCTGTGAGAATCTCTGGAAAATGATTGGAAAATGTCATATGGCTTGGCCCTAGGGCAAGTGAGAGTTCTGCTTGAGTCGGAAGCTCCTTACGATTGGGTTCTTTGCGGAAGAGACCGATGATATGATTTACAGTTGCATCAAGATTAAATCGATTATACGCTCTGCCTTTCGTCTCTTGCCTATCATTTCCCCGCAGCTCGGATCGAGACGCGAACCGCGGCTCGCCCGTAGCAGTACTTGGCTCGGTTGGAGACAAGCGCATCTCCGCCCTTTTCGCCGACCGCGAAAATGACCAAGGAGTTTCCGATTTGGGTTCTACTTCCAGCGATTCAGCCTTTACCGCTGGCACTAAGACTTTTTGAGTTCGAGAAACCACATCCCAGTTATCATCGACTGCAACGCCAAAACGATTTGCATAAAAACTGGAATTAAATTGTGCCTGTAAGTTTCTCCACTCGGCCCGATTTGCTCCGAATGAGCTTTTGAACGCCTTCCTTATTTGATCGAAACGATAGGGATTGTTCGTCAAAGACGTTAATTCAGGATTTAAATCCATTCGCAATAAATGCTGTATTTGAGACTGCTCAAGAGTAGCTTGATGATAAACTTTATCCACGCCATCAAGAGATGTGAGGCGAGGGGTGATTTCGATATAGGAATAATTCTGATTGTGAAATTTTTCCTTTAATCCCTCCGAATGAAAACCGCCGGTGACTAAGATCGCTCTTTGGGTGTGTTTCGCTTCAAGCAAGCGCTGCGCATTTGAGGCAAGAAAATCTTCGCGTTTTTGAGCGACTTCGTAGAAGTGAAATGCCTGCTCAACCCACTTTGCCGCGCGAGCGAGATCGGGTTTGGAACTACCCGTTCCTTCCCCCTTTAGTGGGAGAAGGTAAGGATGGGGGGGATTGGACCCCCCACCTTTGTCCTCCCCCACAAGGGGGGAGGAAGTATACCCAATCGCTTGAAGCCGTTCCCAAAGGAAGTCCGGCTGATAACGCAATTTCGTTTTGACTGCGGCTTCATATTCCTCCCGAGTCAGCGTAAGTGAAAGCAGCTTTTCCAAAACAATCGAATCTTTAAACAAAGCAACTAATTCACGCTCTTCCTTCGTTTTTGAAAGTGCGTCGAAAAGCTCATTGATTGTTTGGTCAATTTCGCGGAAGAAGCGATCAGGTTCCAGCTCGCTTTGAAAAATGAGAGACGCCCATAAGGGGATTAACGCAGGATAATCTTCAAACTTAAAACCACGCGGCGCAGCTTCGGTATAAAGCTTCTCAAGGAAATACCGGGGAAGTTCATCGGACCAATCTGAAATTCCTTTTTGGAAATTCCAGTTTTTGAGACGGGTAACTAACGCATCTAACGATACCTTGTCATCCTGAGTGAAGCGAAGGATCCCGTTCTGAGATTCTTCGGCCTTCGGCCTCAGAATGACAGATCCTAGAAATTCTATCAATTTCCCCCGTTCGATTTCAGCTTTCTCAAAATCAATTTTGGATTCGATTGCGCGGGCTTTGAAATAACGAACCAGCATGGGATATTCAAGTTGGCTTTTGGCATTTTCCAGATCTACCTTCAAGGACCTATCGGCCGCCATCTTCACGACAGAAAGAAAACCGGAAAGATCAAGCCGCTCCTCGCGCCAGGACTGCCAGCTTCTTAAGAAATCGCGCAATTCTTTATTGAGCTTTCGCGATCCCAAAACTTCGATCTTGGCTCGAAGGGTTTTAATTAATCCTTGAGTCTCTTTTTGATTGCCGATGAGTTCGCGGAAGGTTTTTAAATTGTCTGCATAAGCAGCTGGATCTTCGACGCCTTCGCCTTTGATTTTCTGAGGAGCTTCCAAAAGGAACAATTCGGCGCCGGTTAGCTCCCCTTCTTGCGCAAGGAGATCAGCAATTTTTAAGTTCAGGCTTTGGTCTTTGAAAATTTTGAATAGATTTGGTTCGAGGCTTTGAGCTGCACCTTCAACCAAAATGAGATGAATCCCGTATTTGCGAACGAGATAAGAAATAATTTTCTTGATATTGATCTGGGCTTCGTAACTGCCGTGGGCATCCTGAATGTGGAGGACAACCGGCGATTTTGACCCGG
>JACQQO010000017.1 GCA_016206955.1 Candidatus Omnitrophota bacterium | reverse complement strand
CATTGGAAGGAGATGAGGGATACCAAACCTCAGCGAATTGGCCGTCCGCGGCAGATTTATATAGGCCCTAAGAAAACTGACTATATCCCGGTCGAAAAACGCCGTTAATTAATAAGAGTAGTTAAGATGAAGAGTCGGAACAAAGCGCGAAATCAAAAAAAGCTTTCAATCCAAAAGGCTCGCAAATATTATAGGAAAAAAAATCACAAAACTGAGCATATTGCCTTTTGGCGAATGACCGATCGTTCAACCAACCCTTCGTAACTCATATGAAAAAGAAGATGAGTCTTTTCCTAAGTTTAGTTTTGTCTTTTTACGTTCTTTCACCCGTTCCGAGGGCGGAAGCTTATCTTTCTTTGACTGCTCCCTCAGCCGTACTTCTAGAGCCTGCTTCCGAAAAAATTCTTTATTCAAGAGCTCCCCACAGAAGGCAGCAGCCAGCTAGCACCACGAAATTAGTGACTGCTTTGGTTTTGTTAGATTCTTTGCCACTCGATCACTGGGTTACGATTAGCCCGCGCGTTCAATCGGTTGAGGCAAGCAAACTTTATCTTAAAACCGGAGATCGAATACGTGTTCGCGACTTACTCAAAGCTATTTTGATGAAATCAGCAAACGATGCCGCCGCCGCAGCCGCGATTGAAATTTCGGGAAGCGAGCACGCCTTTGGCGAGCTAATGACACGGAAAGCAAGAAGTCTTGGGGCGAAAAATACGCGCTTTGTGAACGCCAGCGGGCTTCCGGCCGAAGGCCAATATACCACTGCTTACGATTTGGCTTTAATCATGAGAGAGGCCATGAAAAATGACACCATCGTTTCGATTTTAAGGCAGAAGGGCGCTTCCATACGAACCTATTATGGGAATCGGTATCATTTTAAGAGTCACAATAAAATGCTTCTCCGTGGCGAGCGGGTGATTGGAAAAACGGGGTACACGCGGCTTGCGAAGTATTGCTTTGTGGGATTAATTGAAGAAGGACCGCAGAATACCATCGTTTCCGTGCTGGGAAGCCGAAGACTTTGGCTTGATTTGCGTGCTTTGGTCAGTCAGTTGACGGGCGGAATGCGGAAATTTCTTTCTTATGGCGATCGGGGAAAGGATGTACGCCGATTACAAACAGCACTTAAAAAAGCAGGATATTTTAAAGGGCCCGTGACAGGTTATTTTGGCACCAAGACTCGATTGGCCGTAAGGAAACTTCAAAAATCAAAGGGTCTTTCTGCCGACGGCGTGGCAGGCCCTCAAACCAGAAAAGCGCTTGCGTCTTATCTGTAGGGCAGGTTTAAACCTGCCCTACAGATGGGCCACGAAAAGTCGCTTTTCTTATCCTTAAGAATCCGATAAACTAAATCCCTTTTATGAACAAACCACTGGGTCTTTTTTTATCCCTGTTTTTGGCTTTTTGCGCAGGTTCTTCTTGCGTTCTTGCTGAACGCCAAGCGCAAGTCACGGAAGCGATTATTGACGATTTTGAGGGTGAGGAGCCTAAAAATAACCTAAACGGTGAAAGTGGAACTTGGAATCTGACACCCGACAATCCCGATGTCAGCGTCATGGACGAAACCGTAGACGGAGGCGCTTTGGGTTCTAAGAAGTCCCTCAAAATTACTTATGAAGTTGACGTCGACGGAGTTGCCAAGGTGGGTTATTGGACAAAACTTCAGGACTTCAACGCCACTCCGTATGACCATCTTGCTTTTGATGTAAAGGGAGATCCGGACATGGGTTTCACCTCTGTGTTTATGGTCGAAATTAAAAAATACAAGAATGAAGAGCGGATTGATAAAATCAAAGGGACTTACATTGTCAAAGGAATTACTCAGAATTGGCAGACGGTTCAAATTCCGCTCAATTTGTTTACCGGTCTTTTTGATCAAACGAATCCGAAAATTTGGGAAACCCCCCTGCTCGCTAGAAAAAATTTGGATGAACTTGTCATCAATTTGGAAAACCGCCGCGTTTCGAAAAAAACAGGCGTGATTTACTTCGACAATTTTAGATTCATCAAAACGGGTCAGCCGGGCCAGCACATCATCGATCAACCCCCGCGCAAAAGAATGAAAACGCCCACGAGGCTCGAAGGCGTTGAATATGCCAAATTTCTGATCAATCGCTTGCAAGGTTATCCTTCTTCGGTTTTTCCAGAAAAACATTTTCCGGAGGAGGATCGAGCGTTTTTGATGACGATTGCGAAGGATACATGGAAATTTTTTGATCATATCGTTGACCATGAACATCAACTACCGCTCGATACGATTCAACTCGGTGAGTCAAAACCGATTGCGCCTGATGGATGGATAGGAGATTACACAAACGTTACAAACATTGGGCTTTATCTCATGTGTTTGGTTTCGGCCTATGATTTGGGTTTTATTTCGCGCGAAGAGGCTGTGAAACGGATCGGAGCCACTTTAGATACTATCGAAAAGCTTGAGCATCACAAAAGCGGTTTTCTCTACAATTATTACGATACGACGACGCTCGAGCGGACAAGTTATTTTGTATCGCTCGTGGACAGTGGATGGCTGGACGCCGGAATTTACGTGGTCAAAAACGCATTTCCGGAAGAATTTCGAGAACAGTGCGAACGGATGCTGGCCGGTCATAGTTTCAGTTTTTTTTATGACCACGTAGAACAACAAATGACGCACGGTTTCTTTGCGCATTTGGACGTGCGTTCGGATTACCATTACGGCTCGTTCTATCAAGAATCTCGTGCGGTGAGCTATATTGCCATCGGGAGAGGAGAGGTACCGCTGGAACATTGGTTCCGTGTCAATCGCACCTTTCCGGAGGAATACGGCTGGCAGAATCAAATTCCGATTGATCGTGAAAAACGGACAACGCTGGGCTTTACTTATGATGGAGGTTATTACGAATGGAAAGGAATTCCTTATCTCCCAAGTTGGGGTGGATCGATGTTTGAGGGCATGATGCCCACTCTCATTTTGGACGAAGCGAAATACGCTCCTGAAGGGCTCGGCCTGAATGATCGGAATTATGTGAACGTGCACGTTCGCTATACGTTGGATGAATTGGGATATCCCGTGTGGGGCATGAGCCCGAGTTCTATGCCGGAAGGGGGTTATTCGGAGTTTGGCGTAAAACCTCTAGGCGCAAAAGGTTATAAGGCTGGCGTAGTCACGCCTCACGCTGCTGTTTTAGGACTCGAAGTGGCGCCAAGTGAAACGATTCAAAATTTACGCGAATTGATTCGCCGCTATCCGATTTACGGCGAATACGGATTTTACGATGCCTTGACGGTTGAAACGGGAAAAGTGGCTCATAAATATTTATCTTTAGATCAGGCAATGATTTTGATTACACTCAATAATTATCTCAACGATGGCGCCGTTCGAAGGCGGTTTCATGCCGATCCAATTAATGAAAAGGCGCTTCCTTTATTGACCGAGGAGAAGTTCTTTGAAAAAGACGAAGCACTCAGCAGTCAAAAAGGATCCTAAGCGAAGTTATTACCTCTTTCGGGCATTTCGGAAGTATAAAACGATTGCGGCCTTTTCCACGCGCCGGTATCGAGTTAATTTTACTCCCGAAGCGAGAGATTCAATTACCCTCGCTCACCGAAAAGCTTTTTGCGATTCGATTGGCATTTCGCTTGATCAAGTGGTTTGCCTCGAGCAAGTTCACGGAGGAAACATTGTTCGAGTGGGAATTGGCGATCGGGGGAAGGGAACGCGTTCCAATTCCGATGTGATCAAAGGAACAGACGCGGCTTTGACTCACGAAGCCGGCGTCGCGCTTGCCATCCGCAGCGCCGATTGCGTTCCCCTTTTCTTACTGGACAGACGCCATCGGGGCATCGGCATGGCTCATATTGGTTGGCGGGGCGCAAGCGAACGTTTGGCCTCCAAAATGGTTCAGGCATTCCGTCGGCAGTTTCTTTCAAAGCCCGATGATTTGATCGTAGGAATCGGTCCGGCCATTCGGTCGTGTTGTTACGAAGTGGGCCTTGAATTTCGCGATGTCTTCGGCCCTTTTATTACGAAGCGGGAAAACCGTTTTTATTTTGATTTGGTCGGATGGGTTTTGGAGGAGTTGAGGTCGGAAGGGATAGAACGGAAGCAAGTTCACGATTCGCTTTTTTGCACTTCTTGTCTGAACGCTGAATTTCCATCGTTCCGAAGAGAAAGCGCAAAAGTTCGTCATATGTGGTCTATAATATCATTGATGGAAGAGAAGAGGAGGAAGTAAGCGATGCAAGCCAATGATTTACGCCCCGGCGCGGCGGTTTTGCTCAACAACCAGATTTATTTGGTCACCGATTTTAAGCATCATACGCCGGGCAATAAGCGCGCCTTTATTCAAGCCACGATGCGCGAGCTGAAAAGCGGAAAGGTCATCCAGCAGCGGTTTTCTTCCACTGAAAGTGTGGAAGAAGCCCATCTTGAATCGAAGAAAGTTCAATACCTTTATCACGATCAAGAGGGTTACCACTTTATGGATTTGGAAGATTATCATTCCTTTGCCTTGCCGGAGACAATGATCGGCGATAAGAAATATTACCTCAAGGAAAATGACGAGATCGCGATTGATTTTCATGAGGGCAATCCAGTCCTTGTGGAAATTCCGAACCATGTTTTTTTGAAAGTGGTAGATTCTCCGCCCGGAGTGAAAGGAGATTCGGTTTCGAATACAATGAAACCGGCCACCACCGAAACAGGCCTTAAGCTCCAAGTTCCGATGTTTGTTCAAGAAGGAACCGTCATTAAAGTCGACACCCGGACAGGCGAATATTTAGGAAGACAATAAAGCAATTAAAATTGAAAAATTAAAAATGTAAAGTTATGGTGTCGCTTTGCGACTCATTAATTTTACATTTTGAATTCTTAATTTTTAATTGATTTTAGGGCGATTAGCTCAGTTGGTTAGAGCGTTCGGTTCACAT
>JACQQO010000130.1 GCA_016206955.1 Candidatus Omnitrophota bacterium | reverse complement strand
GTCCGTTATGGCTGAACTTCGCAGGAGCATTCTTCTTCGCCTCTTTACCATTCCTTCGAAGCCCCGCCGTCAAGGACGGGGCAAAGAAGAATGCGCCCGAGTGGGATCGAACCACCAACCTTCAGCTCCGGAGGCTGACGCTCTGTCCAATTGAGCTACGGGCGCCCGAATCAAACTTTTTTCACTTCACTTTCCGGAAAATAAAATTCCAAAATTTCGCGGTAGTTGCGCCCCGCTTCCGCTTGTCCTTTTGCGCCCCATTGGCAAAACCCGATTCCGTGCCCCCAGCCGTAACCGGAAAAATAAGCGATCTTTCCCTTCACCTTTACACTGGCCTTCAAACTGCGCAATCGGTCGTAGCCCAAAAAAGCGCGGAAATCACTTGCCGAAATCGCAACCGCAGATCTTTGATACTCAAGTTTTACTTTCGAAATCCGGCCTGTTGTCGTCCGATTCAAAAAGACAATATTTTTCAAATCCTTTGCCGGAAAGCCTCTCTTTTGCATGATGGCTTCGACTTCAGCAAGCGGAATTTCTAAATTCCATTTCCAATGTTTAGTTCCTTTACAAAACAAACACCGAACGCTCTTAAACACTTCGTTCGGCTGAAGCGGCCAAATTCGATCGGCCTTTTCTGTAATTCCACCGCAGGCAGCGTGAAAATAAGATGGAAATATACTACCACGAAACGTTAAAATTTCACTCTGCGTCGCCTCGACTGCCAAATCAGTTGAGGGCTTATGAAACAAAGCACCGCCGTACACTTGACTGTAAATGGTATCGCGCAACGCAAAATCCTGATCTTTTTTTTCGATGGCTTTAAAAAGCGCAAGCGTCCGCGAAGCAACCGCGTGCGCTTTTAACGATTCGATCGGCCAGTTGGGATGAACTTCAAGCGGAAGAACTCCTTTCAAATACTCTTCGATATCGATTCGGTTAATGACGGTAATCGTTTGTTCAGAAGTTTTTAAAATCTGAATTTCGCCGTAATATTTTCGTTTTTCAACTTGAATTGACCCTCGAATCGGCTTTAAGGTAAGACTTTTTTCCGGTAAGACTTGATCATTGATACCGATTCCGCCGCTTTGAAGCTGAACCTGCGCTTGAAGCGGCTCTTCGCTTTGTTTTAAAACAGAACCGTCCCGACCTCCAATTTGATAAGGGCCTTCGGTAGAAACATGCACTGTCGGCACATCGATCAAAAGAGCCACCTTCACAAATTTCGGAATTTCTTCTGCTTGGGAAAGCGGAAAGGAGGTGGGAAGAAGCGTTTCTGAAAATGCCGGCGTTACGTGAAAAAAGAAAATAACGAAACCGGCGAGCAAAATATTCGGCTTTAAGATCGTGGCGGTATTCCTAACTTTATGTGAGATAAGTTTGAAGCTTGGCCCAAGTCTGCTGGCCGCAAACTCCGTCTGCCGTAAGCCCCTGATCGCGCTGGAAATTTCGAATGGCTTCCCTTGAATCGGGGCCGATTCTTCCGTCAACCTCGCCCACATAGTAACCTGCGCCCTTCAGCGCTTTTTGAATATCAATGGCGGGGATTTCAAATCCAGAAGGGGTTCGGTAGATCACTCCCGTGATCGCCTTTTTCGCAAGCTCTTGTTCCTTGACTTCAAGCTGAGCTTGAAGCGCTTGATTTTTCTGCTGTTCGGCCTTCAAAGCCGCATCCATTTGGGCCACTTGATTTTGAAGACTCGTGATTTCCTGTCGATGTCGTCCTGTGGAAACACAACCCATTGAAGCAATGAACAACACACTCAAAAATAAGAATGCAAGAATTCTCATCGGTTCTCCTTTTTTAAAAGGACATTATCCTAACGTTTTGCCTCAAAAAGTCAACGAGAATTACAGCACTTTCCACCTTATCTTATGCCATCATATTGCCGATATTTTTAAATACTCAAGAGATAGATATGGCACTTGACTACTGGATGACTGCCGCACAAATTGTTTTAACGGGATTTTTAATTTATAGAGTTCAGCGTTTTTTAAGGACTCACCGAACGTTCGAATTAGGTTTTTTGTTTTTTATCTTTGCCCTTCTACTGTTTGCCACACTGAGAACCGATTCTCCAGAATATCTCAAGCGGTGGCTTCCCATTACTTTGACAGCCTTTGTCTCTCTGATGGCACTCGAACCCGAAATCGCCGGTTTGATCAACCAATTAATTCAGCGCTTTAATCCTAATTCGCTGAACCGGCAAAAAAATTTGCTGGGTGAAATTTCTCGCGCGGCCGGAGCGCTCGCCGCCACAAAAACAGGCGCGCTGATTGCATTTGAACGAAATGAAAGTTTGCTGAAATTCGGAGACACGGGGATTGAAATCAATTCGGATGTTAAAAAAGAACTTTTGACGACGCTTTTTACCAAAGATACGCCTACGCACGACGGAGGCGTTTTAATCCGAAGGGGGCGTGCCACCCATTGCGGTGCGGTATTCCCGTTAAGTGAGCGGAAGCAAATGGAAAATGGTCTTGGCACGCGCCATCGGGCAGCGCTTGGCCTTAGCGAAAAAACAGACGCCGTATGCTTAGTGGTTTCCGAAGAAGAGGGAACGATTTCAATCGCTAAAGATGGGGATCTGATTTATTCCGTGCCGCTTTCTCAAGTAGAAAAAACGTTGAGAAGGCTTTTATCCAGCCGCAACCAGCCTCGATATTATCCCGTTCATTATTTGAGGCGCTTTGCGCCAAAATTAATTCAACCCAATTTCGTTCAATTTTCAAAATCCTCAAGCCAAAGAATATATGAATTGGTGGTTGCCTTTTTTTGGCTGGGTGTGCTCATACTTTGGAATTCGTACCACGCGATTCAAATTGAAAGTCCTGATCAAATCGTTTCCACATTCCTGAAAACTCCGTGGGTCTTTATTCCGCACGTTCTTTTTGCGCTTAATCTAATTATACTTTTATTGAGCCGGAAATTAATCGTCAACGGAACCTTAAATGAGGTAAAACAGGAAACGCGATTTTTATTCCTACCACTCTGGCGCAGAAAACTTTTGGGAAAGAATTTGAAAGCAGTGATTCTTAAAAATGAGCGCGCAGCAACGAATCTTTGGTCGCTTGCTTTCCTCAATCAAAAACGAAAATTGATTGCGATCGATCGAGCCACTTCTGCGAAGGCTTTGGGTGAGTCCGCAAAAAAAATCAGGGACGTACTTCGGATTGAACTACTTTCTCATTAGCGTCTCATTAGGGGACACTTTACTTAATTGCAATTAAGTAAAGTGTCCCCTTATTTCTTATTTCTTGAATTAAACCTTTCCGCGCTTGCTCCATGACCCAATTGTGGTTGGCCGAGAAAAGCGGCTTTAAAACCCAAGAAAAATATCGTAGAAATGGCTTTTCGGTCCGAATGTTCCAATCGAAAAGAATATCGACCTCGGATCCCATTTGTTTCAAAGTCCAAATGCCACGCCCGACAAAGTCTCCAATCGCATCAGAAATGATACGGCTAGGTTTCATCGATTCTGTGTGAACTAATTCCCACTCAAGCGTATAAGGAAGACGGCCTTTCATCTTCATTCGAAACCTTTTCTCTTGACCTCCCGATTGCACTTCTTCCACAGAAAGAAGATTTGTTCCCCACCAATTTGGGTAGTGAATCGGATCGTTTAAAATCTCGTAAACTTCGTGGATATTTCCCTTCAAGCGCCAGTGCGTGATGAAGTGATAATAATTGCCAACCATTAAATTCCTCCTAACTGACTAATCCTGCTAGAGCGGAATAACGTCATTTTAATTGATTATTTAAATCTGATCAAACATATAAGTATATTAAATTGAATGGCTTAGGTCTATTTAAACCGATAAAAAATCACGTTTTATTTTTCAAATAAGCAGTAATTTGGCTATTTTCATGTTAATATTGAAATGAGTTTATTAAACTGTTTTAAAAGGATTTACTATGGACAGCACCTGGAATCGAAAAAAAATGTTGTCCCGTAAAAAATGTTACATCTCCTCAGTCTTTACACTTCTCTTCTTTTCGCAACTCATCATTTTAGAAAACAATCTTTTGCTCGGCGATACGATGCCTGCGCAAGGGGATCCACCCCCTCATGCCCCAGTGATATCTCCCAATCAAGCACGGGATACTCAGCCCCAAAGCAACGTCCCGCCCAATGAAACTAGCACGTCTTTTCTTCTCAATCAGAATCCTCTTTCTTCGCCGACAGACGAAGCCGAGCAATTTTTGCCAGAACAACTGATCAGCTGGATGACGATCGGCTGGTCGGGAAAAAATCCAAAGGACCGACATGTGGGATGGAATATCAAGAAGAAGGGCTGGACGGGTTTTATTAACGAAATCATGAAACCTCAATTTGATTGGGGCGTCAGACGGGTGTTGCTGCACAATCCTTTCGGCACACTTAGCGGTGAAGTGATGCAGCTGGATCAACTCATTCATGCCAAAGAAGCAGGTCTCACGTGGCTTTATCGAGATTTCGTCGAAGCTTGGAAGCCTTACACAAGCGGCACTTATGGCGGGCCGCCGATTGAAGTGATTGCCTACGTCGGATATGCGGGCGGGGATAAAGATTTCAAAAGTCTTCGCAATAGTAAAAATCCGCGAGCATGGCTTGAGCGGGCTTTTGAATCGCTTGAGCCCATTTTAGAGGCAGGAATGTCGGTCGCACTCGATGTCGCAGGCGGAAGGAATGAGGATAAGCACAGCATGTCCTATCAACTGGCTAGACGGCTTCGAGCTAGAGGCGTCAAAGTTTATATTGAGCCGCGGCCGATGGCAGCTCATACGCATTGGCATGATTATCCAGTTATTTCCTATAACGAATTTTGGAAACGACTGGATCCCGCCACCCATCCCAAGAGCCGCAGAGCAAGCAAAGAGATGTTAAAAGGCGAAGTGATTCGTTTTATGGATCACCTCGACAGAAACCTATTGAGCGGCGAAACAAAAGAAACTTCTCTCAAACGCTTGCACAACATCATGGGAAAGGGGCACACCGTTGCGATGGCCCTTTGGGGGAGGCAATTCCGAAATAACTTTTCCATGAAAGATCTGCTCACCAACACGCATCAACAAAAAACCGTCCAGCCGCCAGAACCGCCACAGCCGCCAACAGTAAAAAATGAACCCGCAACCGTGAAGCCAATTACAAACCTTTTTAGGGTTTGGACGTCAAATCAAAATGCTTATTTAAATCCGAGCGCATTGAGAAACGACAGAGTGCTGAAGAGGTTCAATCAATCGAACTTGCGGAGTTTATGGGATCTCTGGCGGAAAAAAATAAATCGTTACTACCTCGCGCTTCTCCAAGCCCGCGCTTCCCGCCAAAAATGAGGAGAAATTCAAAAAGCAGGTTTTACCGCAAATAAGAGAAACTCAGTGTGAGAGACCATTCGCTGCTCGGGACGAGTTTTTCCCGGACGGGCTAAAATTCCGCGGACGAGCACTTCCATCGCTTCGATCATCGCGAAACCAGATTTTTCAAGGGCTTCTGCCATTTTTTCGATCTGATTATACGTAGGATTAAGCGCGGCGATGCGGCGGCCGTTTTTGAGGCTTGCTTTGATCAACTCAACTTCATTCCATGGCTCTGGCACATCTGAAACAATCGCGTCCACTTCCGTCTCATGAAATGGCTCATGTCCCGCGCGCTGATTGAATTCAACATAAGAGAGAAGTTTTGCTTTTTTTAAATTGCCTTTGGCAAGTTCGATGAAATCTTCGCGTCGGTCATACGTGTAGACTTTTCCCTCCGGCGCCACTTGAGCGGCCAGCGCAAGCGTAAGCGCACCGGAGCCGGTTCCAATTTCAATCACACGGCTTCCCGAACGAATCCCAAGCTTCATCAAAATCATGGCAGCATCCTTGGGATAAATAATTCCACTTTCGCGGCGAGCTTTCATGATGAAATCTTCAAGCGTCGGTTCGAGCAAAATGGCTTTGGCACGGCCGAAATCGAGTGAATCGCCGTATGACTTGCCGATCAAATCTTTAAGTTCGATGGGCTGACCGCGGTGAATTCCGAATTTCCGGCTTGAATTCACTTCGATTAAATAAGTGACCTCGTCATCGAAGCGAATGAGCACGGGATCCCCTTCTTCAATCACATTTTTTGATTCAAGTATTTTCAAAGTTTCCTTCCTTAAAATGACCTTTTGATGGTACAGCCAACAGTCTTTGTCTGAGAATGAGGAACCGGTGAATTCGAAAGAGCACTATCGAGTGCTTCCCGCGCATATGAAATCGTAACCCGATTCTCTTCGCTCCAACCTTGGTCGTCCACTGCCCCCTCATAAACAAGCTTTCCCTCTCGATCCACAATAAACACATGAGGAGTCGTCACAGCCCCGAATTGATCCGCGATTTGATTCCCGGAATCAATCAAAATGGGATAATTCACCATGCGGGCTTCGGCCACTTTTTTGATTTGCCTCGATGTTTCGTTGGAATTGGAGTCGATTCCCAATACAACAACTCCATCGGGGGTGTAATCTCCGGCAATTTCTTTAAGCCGATCGTCATATCGGATGACAAAAGGACAAGTGGCAGACAAAAAATGAATCATCACGACTCTACCCTTGTACCGCGACAATTGATGCTCCTGACCGGTAGTATCCGCCAATTTAAAATCCGGAATGGCTTCTCCCAGCTTCACCACTTTTTTATCCAAAAATCCGGCCGCCC
>JACQQO010000015.1 GCA_016206955.1 Candidatus Omnitrophota bacterium | reverse complement strand
TTTGTTCTAGCCTCTCCTTTAAATTTTAAACTAATAGATAAGCTGTTAAAGGGGCGGCTCGGATTTGTATTTCCAATTTTTAAGAGGTAATATTTTAAATACAAGATCCGAGTCGTTAAATTGACAGTTCAAAATTTCTAAACTACCGAAAAAGGCAAACCCGCAGTAATACGGGGGCGCAAAGCCTTAGAATCCTAGAAAAGGCCAATTCAGGATAGTCGGGCTGCCGGTGAGCTTTACCGAAACCCATTTCCGGGTTGCCTTTTCCTGGAAATGGGTTTTTTATTTAATGAGAGCAAAACATAGAGTCCTCCACAGAGGTAAATGTTTCCTAACGAAACAAGACGTGTTTATCACTGTTATTGTCTGTTCGCTTATGATACTGCCTTCTTCTGCTCAATCTCTTTTTGCACAATCTACTGAATCAGAAGATGATTTTTGGGAGGGTCAACATCCTTTTCCATGGAACCCATTCGATCCAGAATTTCGGAAAAAGCTGAGACGCTGGGTCGACGACCAGGAGGGAAGAGAACAGCAGAAAGACTTTCTGGAAGGCATGAAAGAACAAAATCGAAGACGCCGCGCGCAGGGCAGCGGTTTAATCGACTCCGGTGATCCTGTAGAAGACTATGAAAAAGGTTTAAAGCCTTCTGCGCCGTCGCCGGCTGGTCGGCCAGAAATCAATTGGGATGAAGTGGACAATCCTGCCCCCTCCGAACCGGAACAACACTACGACCCTCAAGGCGATTTTCCGGAACCAGAAGACCCCGGCCAACTTGCGATCTCGAATTCCGCTGAAGCGGGCAAGATTTTCCAGCATGACGATGGGACGGGATGGGAATACGGCCGCGACGCCGAAGGAAGACCCACCACAACAATCCATCATCCAGAAAAACCTTATGACAACACCATCATCAATGGCGGTAAATCGGTACGGACCTTCGATCCGAAAACGGGGGCTCCCATTCACAATCAGGTTTACGGCAAAAACGGTACTCTTCTATGGGAAGAGGTGATCAATCCTGAAACAGGCGAGACCGTTAAAACAGATTATGTAGATCTAGATGGAAAGCCAATCTTAAAAACTTCAACCTACAATAATTATTGGGTCAAAAAGGCAGCTATTGACCGTCGGGAAGGAGTCAAAGAAGAAGAAAGTTCTCTCTTCGATGGGATGGACGAGTGGACCGACAATATAGAGAAAGGCCTTCAAGATCTGGCGAATCAATGGAAAGATTTTATTTCGGGCGGTTCGCTGGGGATTACAAATAAGACAAAGGATGTGCCTGCGAAACCTGAGACGCCTGAACCAAAGCGTCCGGAAACAGGAAACTGGAATTTCCTTAAAGAATATGACCCGCGAGATTTTATACCCAAACCTCCATCAAGCGAGGAGGCAAATCCGCCATCCGGGGAGGAAGCGAAAAAGAAAAGCGGCGGGCTTCTTGCACCTTCCAAATCCTCAGATACGGCTAAAATTAATGTCCCGTCGTCTCCCGATCTACCAGTTATATTACAGTCACCAGAGCTTATCGATTCAAAGAGCGGGTCCGACGTGTCTCCAAAACCATTTTTCACAGATAGACTCGGTTCATTCAATGAACCGACGCCCAAGGAGATCGACTACAACAAATATGGAGATGCCACGGGCCTTGATCCACATAGGGGCGTTACGTTTGTGACAAATAGCAAAACCGGTGAAATCACTTACTTTTATCCACGCTACGATGATAAATTCAAGGACCCGCAGGGAGGAACTCAGGCCGTCACCATGCGGAATGGGAAAGTCGTTGGTGAGGACAATTACGATCATCTCGGTGAATTGATTCCGAGCGATTCAAGACCTCTTATAACCCAAATTGCAGAGGGATACCTTTCAAAATTTGGTGAAGGCCGCGGCGGAGGCACCAACTCTTCTCTTGGCACCACATTTGGCGTATCAATCACCTCTTATCACATCAACAATTCAATGTCGGTCGGAATGGATGTAGAGTATATGTTGGGAGACGACGAGGGTTCAGAGGCTACTCAAACGCCCGTTACTCCGGAATTTGTCGACCAGATATTAAAAGGAACTGTCACCCCAAGCCAAATTCGGCAAACCCAGGGGGTGATCAATTTCTACCAGGAGGCAATCCCCAATCTCGAAACTAGGCTCAAAAAACGCGAGGCGGAAGCCGAGAGGTTCAATGAACTTTGGGAAGAAGCTCGCCGAAAAGGTGACGAAGCGAAGATGGATGAATACGGAAGAAAAGCGGCTGAAGCAGAAGTTGAAGCTGGAAATCTCAAAAAAGAGCTTGAACGCTATCATGAGGACTTAACGCAGCAACGAGAAAAGTTAAAAACGTTACAAGAACAACAAAAAACATCTAAAAGCTCAAAGAAAAAAGATGCCGACCTGGGCTCCAGTTTCAATGCCTTTGATGCTTTTCAACAAGGTGGCCTTGGAACACTGGGCACAACGCCCACCGGAACTTTCGATTCGGGCCCTCAAAGCCGTGATATGGGAACTGGAACTTCCGGCGGAGGATCAACGCCAGATACGACTGGACCTAAAGCCGACTGCGATCATTAACTAAACGATCCCACGCCTTGCGCCGTGATATAAATATTGCTGAACGTAACCAGCGTTCACTCCCCAACGTTTTTGCGCAAATTCCTGCACCTTGCGTTCCGAAACCCTGCGATTTCGAAAATAAAGTTTTTTCATCACGCGGTGAATCCAAACGTCAACAGGAAACGCTTCGTACTTTTGGAATCCGAAAAGCAGAGTGCAATCAGCCACTTTTTCGCCAACACCCGGAAACTTCATCAACTCCGCCTTCGACTCACTATAACTGGTCTTATGGATTCGATCCCAAGAAAGTCGCCGCACGGCGACTTTCTTTGCCGCTTCGAGCAAAAAAGGAGCTCGATATCCAAGGCCGAGCCGTCGTAATTCAGATTCCGTACTTCGCGCAATCGCTCGCGCTCCTGGGAAAACATTTACCCCCTCTCCCTCCCCTCTCCTCCTACAAGGGGGAGAGGGTAAGGGTGAAGGGGTCGAAAACGCACTTAACAAATTTCGCCGAATGAGCTGAATGCGTTTGATATTGTTATTCGATGAAATAATAAAACACGCCAATGCTTCCCACGGATCTTGGCGGATCACTCTCAATCCTCTCAATTGATGATAAAGAGGAACTAGCCGCTCGTCTTGAGAAAAAAGACCGTAAAGGCCAGCGAGATCGTGGTCCAAATCAAAGTACGTTCGAATTGTTTTCTCCGAAAGCCCATTTCCATTTGCAGGAATTTGCTTAATTTTGCGCCCGGGCGCAAAATGTGTTAAATCAAGTTGGTTCCCATTCTGGCGAATCTGGACTGCGATATTTCCAATAGCACCTTCGTAAATCCCCTCGCCATTTTTGACAAAGCCAAAGACTTGGCCGGAATCCAAGGTCGCTTCCAAATTAAAGTCATCAACTTGAATTTGCATTTTCTGAGTCCCCTACTTGCGTTTCTTCTCAGTGACCCAAAATTCCATATACTTTCCAAACATGAGCCGCGTCTGAGCATCCAAGGCTGGAAGGGCACTAAAAAAGACGACAATCACGGGAACAAAGAGCCACTCGAGTGCAAACAGAATTCGCTTCCAAAATGAACCTTTTGCTTTTTGTCTGGGAAGTAAGAGCAAACTCAAAACAATAGTGGCGATTAAGGAAAGTGAGGCCAAATTAAAAATAATCCGCGTGATGCGCGGAGCACTGTAATAAAGGACGGAGTCCGAAAACTCACGGCCTGCAAAAAGCACGGGGAGCCAACCGATAAACGCCAAGAGAAAAGCCCAGGTTGCCCAAGCAACATTGTCTTCGAAAAGCTTAAACGCATATTTGATTTTAGCGTAGAAAGAAATCTTGCCGGCCTTGAAAAAAGCCCTCATCACAATGGGAAAATTTTCGACTCCCCACGCCCATCTTCTTTTTTGCTGATAAACGTTGCGGACGGTTTCCCACCAATTTGCGCCCGAAACCACATCCATAGATAAAGTCGTGTACATCGGAATGACGCGGTAATTGCCATCAAAGTGAATGAGCGCTCTCCAAAAAATGGCTGAGTCATCCGAAATAATATCCACTGGCCAATATCCCACCTCCACCAAGGCTTTAAAACTCATGCTGTGACTTGAAAACGTAACCAATTTATCGGAATCGGTGGCCTCGATTAATTGAAAAAATGAGGCCCCGACATCCAAAACCCTTCCGAACGCGGGCGCTTCCCAGACATTGTTGTGATAAACGGGAATCGGCTGGAAACTAGCCCGAGTCCGCTTCGGATATGTCATGAAGTGATAAGTAAGACAGCCGAAATAATCATGGCTGACCACCGTATCTGCATCGAAACAAGAAACGATCACCTGCTCGAACGGAATTTGTTTTACTTCCAAATACCGAGCCGCTTCTTTCGCGGCGTAAGTCACATTCGCCCCCTTCACCCGTGCTTCGCCCGGGAGTCCGTCTGGATGCAAAAC
Organism: Candidatus Omnitrophota bacterium; assembly: GCA_016206955.1. Lineage (GTDB taxonomy): Bacteria > Omnitrophota > Omnitrophia > Omnitrophales > Danuiimicrobiaceae > 01-FULL-45-10b. The sequence goes on along the minus strand of JACQQO010000015.1, from coordinate 3,443 downwards.
GACTAGAAAGTCGAGAAAAGAACTCCGATACTTTGTCTGGATTTGATAGGCCCCTTCTTTAACAGGATCTTTTGAACGTTCTTCGAGGGCAATCACGACTAAAATTTGCTTCGGTGGAAATTTTTGCTGCGTTAGACTCCTAATTCCAGGCTCGATGATTTCTTGAGTTTCCTTTGCAACCGAAAAAATAACGAGTTGATAAATATCATTCGACGGCGGTGGGAGTGAGCGGCTTCGTTTCAAAACTTCAAGTTTTCTACGGTGAAACCACAAGGAAACTTTCTTTCTTTTAGTACCAACCGAGGTACCATTTCCAAAAGTGCCGGGTTCTTTTGCCATATTTTGATCTTTCGAACCTGGCACTTTTGGAAATGGTACCTGATCAATTAGATCACGCAACCGATCAAGCTCATGAACCCGTGCCATCCAATCCGTTTTCCGTTCCACCGAAAGCCTGAAATAGGCCAAGATCAGGAACAAAGTCATGTAAAAAAGCCTTAACAGCCAATAAAAATCGAAGGCAATAATCAAAATGGCAGCAAGGAGAGGCTGCCAAAAAGAGATGAACGACATTCCAAGAAGAATGGTCCAACTGGCAAATCCCGGAAGAATTTCGAAGAGCCGTTCCAGAAAAGCTTCGCGTCCTTTTAGGTTTTGCCGTGTGAACTTAAAATCCATAGAAATTTATAGTTCTTCGATCGGAACTTTTTTCTTCTCTTCCTTCCGTTCCGGGAATGGCAAAAGAAGGAGATCCCTTCTCGGAAGCACTTCAAGATAGGAAAGATTGCCAGTGGAAGCATCAAGATAATAAAGTTTTCCGGCTTCTTCAGAATAAAATACTGAACTCTTGTCTTTCACTTTTGCTAACTCATACAAATGCGGTTTCCCGTACGTTTCGAGTTCGAGTAAAAACACCTTGTTTTTGTCCCGGAATAGAATGTGAGATCCCTCATAAACCCAAAATGCTTGCTCAATCTTTTCCCCTTGCTTGAAGAGCCATACCACCTTTGGACCTGTTTCAAACACATTTTCTTCGCCGGCTCGCTCCTTTGAAAAGTCAATGATTCCGATGGCGTCGCTGGCCCACACAAGGAGGCGCTTGTCTTTTTGATAAAATTCCATGCCCAATATTCCATGACTCACAAATCGGTACGGAAGGCGGTTGGCCAAAAGTTCACCATTTTTCCCGAGGAAAAAAATGATGTCGTCCGAAAAAATTTTGATTTGATAAAACTCGTTTTCTCCGAATAATGATTTTCCTAAAAGCGGGTCTTGAAGCAGTGTTTTCTCTTTTCTTCCTTCAAAGTCAAGTTGTTCGAATGTAAAATTATCTCTGAGTGCATAAATTTTCCTTTCGAAGAGGCCGTACCCAATGAGGCGCTCTAAAAACTGGGGCGCAAGCGAATGAGAAATCAAATCGATTCGATTGAGATGGCCGTTCTGAAAAGCGAAGAGATATTTTTTGTAACCGGGATCCCATTCGATCCGTTCGGGCGTTTCCAAAAAAAGATCCGTTAAATCTTCAATTTGAACTTCCTTGCCCTTTAAAGATGCCCAGAAAAATTTGCGCCCATTGGCGGAATCCGTTTGAATCAAAAGAGCCGAGCTTTCCGGTACGCTGGCATAAGAGGAAATCTTCATGCCGCCAAAAGATGAATTTTTGTGAAAGATAGGTCTTAGCTTTTCATCTTTCCAATCAAAAAGAAACGCGTCCGCAAGCCGGCTGGTCTTAGTAACTAGAAAAAAACGGCTTCCTTGAATCGGAGTGATATTGTCGAAGCCGTTTGCAAAAAGCACTTCCGTTTTTCTTTCTTCGGGCTCCAATAAAATCCGTTCAAGAACCGTGGCTTTGCCCTTCTCAACCGGTAAAACCTCGCTCCACGGTTTGTGTTTTTTGAGAACCAACTTTACTGGGTAATCACCTGGAATTAGGCTGGGAAGAACGGTGGGCGTACGCCACCGATAGCGACGGTTTCCCAAATAAACCGTAGCATTTGGAGGAGCGGTAGATAAATAAATAAGGCCGCTTTTGACAAGGCCTGGTTCATTGCCCGGCTCATAAATGTAGCCGAGAGCGTAAAAAATGATCAGCGGGCAAAAAACGAGGTAGATGACAATGAAGAGATAAAAAAAGATTCTTCTTAAAACGAGCATTGATGATCATCACCAAAGCTGGGTTGCATCTCGGATGCCGTCCAGCACAAATTGAATCGCGATCGCCGCAAGCAAAAGCCCCATTAAGCGGCTGATGATCTTAAGGGTAATCGCACTCATAATCGACGAACGAATCGCCGCGACGCGCAAAATAAGAAAAGTGATCAGAGAAACCAAAAGAATATTGCCTCCAATGGCCAAGCGATGGAACAAACTCGAGGCTTGGCCGCTTAAGAGCACCACGGCCGTAATCGCCCCGGGACCCGCCAGCATCGGAATGGCAAGTGGTGTAATCGCGACATCGTCCTTATTCATTCCTTCTGCTTGTTCCTCGGGTGTTTCTTTAATCGCTGTTTGCCGTGCTTGCAACATATCAAGTGCTACCTTCAAAAGTACGATGCCGCCCGCAATTTCAAAAGCGGGCATCCCGACGCCAAAAACTCCAATCACCCATTGGCCGCCCAAAGAAAATAGAAAGAGCACAAAAAAGGTAACGATGGAAGCAAGCCGTGCCATGCGAATACGTTCTGATGGCGTATTCCCGGGCGTCATCGCAAGAAACGTGGGAACCGCGCCTACCGGATCGACAATGACAAAGAGAGACCAAAACGACAGAATCAGAAATTGGGACGGTTCACCAAAGTTCCACATCAGATGATCTCCAAGGTAACCCTCCGGCGAGGGCGATGCGCCGGACTGCATTCAGCGCATCGATTTTACACAATAACCCTAACTCAGCACAACGATAATAATTCCACAACTGGCTTTTTTCCAATTGTCCTTCCGGCACCGCTCAGGCCACGAAAAAGATATGAATGTCGGTTTGTGTGGCCTTCGCTGCGCAAAAGCTGCGTTTTCGATTGCCATAGAAAACGCGACGCTTTTGAGCTGCCTTCAGGACAATTGAAAAAAGCCTTGGAAAAGGCATGACGTTTTGCGGAGCGCCTTCACACCAAAAAGCTTCGGTTGGAAGCTTTTTGGTGTGCGGCCGAGCACGCCGATTTTCGCTTAGGCCGATCGCCTAAAATCGGCGCGCACAGGGAAGCGAAGCAAAATGTCATGACTTTTTCACCGGAGGCAAATGGCTGGAGCCACGAGCTTTCATTTTCACGTTAAAAGTGGGCAATTGATCAATTCGGAAAGATCGCTGACGACAAAATCGGGATTGAGTTTTTCAAGGTTTGATCGGCTGTCGAAACCGTAAGTGACGGCGATCATTTTTACCTTCGCATTTCGAGCCGTCTCAAAATCAATCGTACTGTCGCCAATTAAAACGGTGTCAGTAGGAT
>JACQQO010000125.1 GCA_016206955.1 Candidatus Omnitrophota bacterium | reverse complement strand
GAGCTTTCAGGCGGAGAACGCCAGCGCGTAGCGGTAGGACGAGCCATCGTTAGGAAACCTAAGGTGTTTCTTTTTGACGAACCGCTCAGTAACTTGGATGCGAAGTTAAGAGTCCAAACGCGGATGGAAATTCAAAAGCTTCATAATCGTCTTCAATCCACGATGATTTATGTCACTCATGATCAAGTGGAAGCATTGACTCTGGGAGATCGAATTGTTGTGATGAAAGACGGCGTGATTCAGCAAATCGCGGATCCTATTAGCCTCTACGAGTCTCCAGCTAATAAGTTTGTGGCAGGATTTATTGGTTCACCTCCTTCCAATTTCCTAAAAGGCAAAGTGGTCCCACGAAACGGCGAATATTATTTTGTGGACGAAGGAATCAGGCTTAAAGTGTTAAGACAGCAACATGAGAGATTGGTCTCATTTCTCAATCAAGAAATCGTGATGGGCATCCGCCCTGAAGATGTGTACGATAAGCTTTTTGCTCAAGATGCCTCAGAAGAATTTACCATCACGGGGACAGTTGAATTGGTAGAACCCATGGGTTCTGAAATCTATCTTTACTTTTCGGTCGGGCGAAATCACTTCATCGCCCGAGTCAGCAATCAAGATACCGCTACACCCAATCAGGACTTACAGCTGGTGTTTGATATGTCCAAAGCCCATTTTTTTGATCCCAAGACAGAAAAAGCAATCCTTTAAGGTCAAGCGCCAATTCATGAAGCATTTGGCCACCATCCTTGATCAAAGCTGGACGAAACAGTTTTTACTAGTTGTCGCTTTTATCCTTTTATCTTTCCTAGGTTATCTCACACTTGTAGTTTTAAATCATGCCGGGCTGCATGACAGCCGTTCCATATCGCTTCTTGCAGTCATTTTATTTGCTTTTTTAATTCCAACCCTCTTGGTTTGGTTTAGTTCAAGAATGCTTTCGGTCTTTTTTGTTGTACCGATTACGTGTATTTTTTCCTTGTTGACCAATTGGGTCATGCAGTCATCGGTTTACTTGCTTTTTATTCCCGCTCAAGCGGGCCTTTGCGGATTGCTTTTTTACTTGGATCAAAGAAAAGATGCGGAAGCAATTAGTCATGCAGTCGAAATCGAAAAAGCAATTAACGAAAAAAATGATATGGAGCTCGCCTTTAAGGATGAAGGGACAAGTATTAGTGTGCACTTCGAAAAATATACCCATTATTACAATCTGAAAAACCTGGCCGCTGATTTTTCGGCTACTCTTTCCCTTAAGGAATTGAGTCAGTTAATCGTATCCAAAACCGTTGAATTAATTTCGAAGGAAAGCCCTTGTTTTTTATTTTTAGCGGATACGGATGGAACCGAACTTTCTCTGATCGCTTCCCAAAGCACAGAAGGAGCGCGTAAACAGAGACTCAAAGGCGGAGACCTGTTTGACTTTTGGGTTCTTCGGCATAGGCAATCTCTCATTGTCACCGATGTTCAAAAAGATTTCCGCTTTGACATTCAGAAATCATCGGATTTAAACGGGTTAAGATCCTTAATCGCTTCTCCTTTGATTCATGCAGGGAAACCCATTGGCACGCTCAGGCTTAATTCTGACAAGCCCGTTGCCTTTACGACAGACGATTTAAGATTTTTGGATGCGATTTCTACCCTTGCTTCCTCAGCCATTTCTAATTCAATTTTGTTTCAAAAAACAGAAGAGTTGGCTATCCGTGATTCGTTGACCGGCCTTTACGTCCAGCGATATTTTCGCGAACGGCTTAGTGAGGAACACGGGCGAAGCCTTTTGACCAATTCACCGCTCACTCTTTTAATGTGTGATTTAGACCATTTTAAAGATCATAACGATCGATATGGCCATGGGGTAGGCGATTTCATTCTAATCAAAACGTCAGAGTTAATGGCCCAAAAGGCAGGCCATGGAATCGTTGCACGATACGGAGGCGAAGAATTCGCAATTTTGCTGCCAAAAGTAACCCCGCACGAGGGACTCGTCTTAGCGGAATCCATACGTTCTTCTTTAGCAAACATGAAGTTAACGGTTCGGCGTGAAATGATACCCATTACTATTTCAATTGGGGTAGCGTCTATGCCAGTTGATACGCTGGATTCAGAAGAATTGATTCGAATCGCTGACCGAAGGCTTTATCAAGCTAAGAAAAGTGGAAGAAATCAAGTATGTGGCGTCGGATAATTACCTTCGGTATCATCGGCTTAATCCTTTGGTTTCATTTTGGAAAAGGCGAAAGTCTTTTTCTTCTTTTTTTTTCGATCCCCATTTTTTCCCTTTTGATTCTCTATCTTTTGATTGCGGAAGACAAAATATCCGTTGCAATCGGAGTTAGTTTTGTTTTGCTTTTAAGCATTTATGGAATTGATCAGACCCATAACCACTTTTTCTTTTTGCTCGCCTCCATTGCAGTTTTCATAGTAGGCGGGGCATTCCTTTATCAAAGAAGTTGGAACCGTAAAATAGCTGAAATTGAGGCTAAAAAAAGTTTGATGCAGAAGGAAACCGAGGCATTGCAAGAGCGTTATGAAACACGGCTCGAAAGCTTGAAGCATTTGGAACAACGGGTGAATGGTTTGGCCCATTTATTTGAGATGGCGCGTGATTTTAGCGAATGTCTCGATTTTTCAGATATGATCAGTTTGTTGAATCAAAAAATTGGGCCTGAGCTTTCATTTATTAGGGGTTTTATCATTGTACTGACCGATGCTTCTGGAGGTGGCTATGCAGTGGGTCACTCTTTCTCTTTTGGTCCAAGAAAAAGGAAAAACGAAACGTTGGCAAATGAATTTGCCGGAGAGTGTATTCAAGTTTTGGGGGTGACCAAAGAAATTCTGAAGCTGGAGGGAACCAAAGGGGAAGCAAAAAATCGCTTTGTTCGATTCCAAACCTCTTTTCCTCTTTGGCTTTTTCCACTTTGGGTGGGTCAACAACTGATTGCCATTCTTGCCATTGAAGGTGGGGCTGAAAGTGACTTCCAAAAATTTGAAGTTTTAGCTTCACAACTTGCGCTCCAGATCAAAAAAGTTCGCCTCTATGAGGCTGTCAAAGAGACCTCGATCGTCGATGGATTGACTCGCGTGTTCGTGCGCCGGCATCTTCTTGAGCGTTTTCAGGAAGAATTGAAACGCTCTATTCGTCATTTGTTTCCACTTTCAGTTTTAATGGTAGACGTTGACCATTTCAAAAGTTATAATGACAAATTTGGACATTTGGTTGGTGATAAAACGCTCCGTGAAGCCGCACAAATCATCCGCGAAAATGTGAGGCGCGTGGACGTGATTGGACGGTATGGCGGAGAAGAATTTTTAATTATCGCACCCGAAATTGACAAAGCTAAGGCGATTGAGCTAGCTGAACGTATCCGCTCGGCAACGGCGAGGAAGCGTTTTCAGTTATACGACGAAGAAACACAAGTTACTGTAAGTATAGGACTTAGCTCATTTCCTGAAGATTTGGAGCTGAGACGGCCAAAAGAATTTTCTCCAGAGTTCATGGATGCCTTGATTCAGAAGGCAGATCAAGCTCTTTACAAGGCCAAAGAAGAGGGTCGAAATCGCGTGGTTGCATATGGATCATAGGATTGGAATAAGACAGGGGGAAGTATATGAAGTTTTTTCTAGACACAGCCAATTTGGATGAAATAAAAGAAGCTTCAAGCTGGGGGGTTTTAGACGGAGTCACCACGAATCCCTCTTTGGTCAGCAAAGAAGGGCGGAATTTTAAAGAATTAATTCGTGAAATTTGTAACATCGTCCACGGTCCTGTAAGCGCTGAAGTAGTGGCTATTACTTGCGGCGAGATGCTCGAAGAAGCTCATGAGTTGGCTAAAATCCACAAAAATGTCGTTGTCAAAATTCCTCTGATTGTCGAGGGCCTCAAGGCGGTCAAAATTTTAAACTTGGAAGGCATTAAAATTAATGTGACGCTTTGTTTCTCAGCCAATCAAGCACTTCTCGCTGCGAAAGCGGGCGCTACTTATATCAGCCCCTTTATTGGCCGCTTAGATGATGTTTCTCATGATGGAATGTCACTCGTCAAAGATATTAAGAGCATTTATACCAATTATGGATTTTCTACCCAAGTCCTTACTGCGAGCATTCGACACCCACTTCATGTTCTAGAAGCTGCAAAAATAGGCTCAGATGTGGCGACAATGCCTTTCAAGGTATTGGAGCAAATTGTGAAACATCCGCTCACGGATATGGGCCTGAAAAAATTTCTAGCGGATTGGGATAAATTTGTCAAAGAAGGTCTCCTTAAAACACACGGAATATCTTAAGTATGCACTCTTATCGTATTGCCGCGGTTTTTTTTCTTTTGTGTTTCTTTTCCGTTGCTCAATCTGCTCAAGCAGCGGATGATTTAGATGCTCCAATCGAGGCGGTTGCTGACAATCTTCAATATTCTCAAGCTGATCACAAACTAATTGCTAAGGGCAATGTCGTGATTACCTACGGCGATATCGAACTTACAGCCGATCAAGCGGAAGTTCACACAGAAACAAAGGAAGCGCGCGCCGAAGGTCACGTTACCGTCCGCCAGAAAGAGAAGGGAACCCTCTCAGGAGATAAAGTTTTTTTTGATTTCAAAAATAACAGCGGCTCTTTCCCGGATGGACGTTTTTTTAGTTTTCCTTGGTATGGTTTTGGAGAGCATCTTGAGCAAATCAGCAAAAAGAAGATTAGAGCTCAAAATGTGTTCATTACTTCCTGCGATCTTCCGCATCCCCATTATGACGTGAAAGCTCAGGTGGCAGACATTTATCCTGGCGATAAAATAGTTGCGAGAAATGTGTTCTTTCGTATTTTGGAGGTTCCGGTTTTTTGGTGGCCATACCTTATTATTCCACTTAATTACAATTCTCCTTTTCAAGTTACTCCGGGGTATTCTGACGAATACGGAGCTTACGTGCTTGTTTCAAAGGGCTTTTCCCTGAATGAAAAAGTGAAAGGGCGATTCCATTTGGATTGGTATTCAAAGCGCGGAATCGGATATGGTGCAGATATCAATTACAAATTTGACCGTTTCGGCGTTGGCCAAGTTAAGCTTTATGGAATCAATGACGAAGAAAGCCCTAATCAGCGCGCGGAAAATCCTTTCTCAGATAAGAATGAAAAATATCGTGGGCGGGTAAGTTGGCGGCACCGGGCTCGAATCGATCCTCTCACAACGCTTCATCTTCAATGGAATGAAATTAGTGACGAGCGTTTTTTACAGGACTTCTTTGAACGTGAACACCGGGAGGAAGTCACCCCCTTATCTTTTATTACGGTGACTCGAAACGCAAATAACTATAGCTTGCTGGCACATATTGAAAAAAGGACAAACCGATTCCAAACGGTTTCAGAAAAGTTGCCAGAAGTGGTTTTCACGTGGCTGAGAAAACCGCTCTTGGGTTCTAATTTTTATTACACGCATGAAGATGGCTTTGTTAATTTCGACCAAACGAAAGCTTTTTCTCCCGACGGCCCCAACGCAGTTCAATTTTATACGGATCAAGAGCTTTCTTATCCAATTCGTTTCCTGCGTTACTATAACTTCAACCCCTTTCTAACGGTTCGCGAGGATTATTTTACGAAGAGCCGTGAGAAGGAAAATGGAATTACAAGGTTTGTAGGCGGAGGAGGTTTTGACCTGCGAACTCGGTTTTATAGGAAAATTGACTATGAAGGCAATCCATTAGGGATTAAATTGAATCAGCTCCGCCATGTCATGGAACCGCTGATTCAATATAACACGATCAAATTTGCGAGTGTGAATCCATCCAAATTAATCGTTACAGGACGTGGGGATCAACTGGACCATCAAGATTTTCTTACCTTTGGCGTTGAAAATCGAATCCAAACGAAGCGGTTGGTTCAAGGTAAAAGTTTTGAGCGCGTAGATTTAGTCAGTTTTAACGCTTTTCTGGATTATTCTTTTGGGCCAGGGTCTAATCTTCTCAGGACTCGTGCAAACAAATTCACCGATGCCCGTTTCGAAACGATTTTGCGCCCTTACGATTGGATGGCTGTCAGGATCGATACCGATTATGATTTAATCGACCGCCAACTTTTTAAAAACAACACCGATTTAGTATTTGATCCATGGAAGTTTAACGTTACTGTAACTCATCGCTATACGAGAGACCGCTCGAAAGATGCACGATTTGTCGATAACTTAGTGGTCGAGCGGCCTCATTTATCGATTGAAGATCCTGTGACCGATCACGAAATTATGATTGATGCAGTTTATGATTTGAATAGCCGTTGGGATTTGGGTGGTTACATTCGATGGCAAATTCATGGAAATGGAAATGACAACACGGTAGAGGAATGGGAAGTTCGCGCTCAAAGAGATTTGCATGATTGGCTTCTTGATTTTGGGTTTAACGTCCGCAATTCAGATCGCACGGATGACGAAAAAGAATTAAACAAAGAAGTTTTTGTACAACTTAGGTTGAAAGCTTTGCCAGAAATAGAGCTGAAAACGGGTCACCGTGCAAGCTTTGCTGATTCACGGATTGGCAGAACGGTGACGGGCTCTAACGAAGCTCCTCCTCCCCCTACTTTAATTGTTTCTCCTGATGCGCAATACGGCTCATTATCTACCTCCTAAAAAACGTAGGGCACTCCATTGAAGATTGGAATTATTGGATCAGGACATGTTGGGTTAGTAACCGGAGCAGGCTTTGCCGATCTTGGGAATGAGGTGATCTGCATGGATGACAACGCGCAAAAAATAAAAATGCTGCGCCGCGGGCGAATTCCATTTTATGAGCCTCAATTGTTTGAATTGGTACAGAAAAATGAAAGGGAAGGGCGGCTCAGTTTTTCGACCAGCGTCCATGAGGTAGTCCGTTTTGCAAAGATTATTTTTATATGTGTGGGAACTCCGTCACGGGAAAGCGGCGAAGCCGATTTATCAGCGATCGAGCACGTGGCACGGGCCCTTGCGAAAAATTTAGAGGACTATCGACTTATTGTTGAAAAAAGCACGGTGCCAGTTGAAACCGGCCATCAGCTTTATACGACGATTAAAGAATCGAACCGCAAAAAGATTGCCTTTGATGTGGCTTCCAATCCGGAATTTCTTCGTGAAGGCTCTGCAGTTCAAGATTTCTTTAACCCCGATCGAATTGTTCTCGGAGTGGAAAGTGCACGAGCTCAAAAATTGCTGGTAGAACTTTATAAGCCTTTTAAGGCCCCGATTCTGGTTACTGACATGAAGAGCGCTGAAATGATCAAGCACGCCTCAAACTCGTTTTTAGCTGCAAAAATTTCTTTTATTAATTTGGTCAGCCAAATGTGCGAAGAAGTAGGCGCTGATATTGTAAAAGTTGCGGAAGGAATGGGGAGCGATCGTCGAATCGGAAAGGCATTCCTCAATGCGGGAATTGGGTATGGAGGTTTCTGTTTCCCGAAAGATTTACAGGCATTTGCGTGGATTGCTGAAAAGTTGAATATCAGCAGCAATTTCTTAAAAAGTGTGCGAGAGATCAACGAAACGCAGAAATCTAAATTCGTGAGCAAAGTCAAAAAAGCATTGTGGAATTTGAAAGGCAAGACATTGTGTGTGTTAGGGCTTGCTTTTAAGCCTGAAACAGATGACCTGAGATTTGCTCCCTCTATCGATATTATCAATCAGCTTAGAACAGAAGGGGCTAAGATTGTGGCTTATGATCCGTGTGCCATGCCGTCCGCCAAGAAGGTTCTAAAAGGGGTTCAGTTTGCAAAAAACGCATACGAAGCGTGCCGGCGTGCCGATGCCGCCTTGATCATGACCGAATGGCGTGAATTCCGCGAGTTGGATATAGGCCGCTTGAAACGCCTGATGAAACATCCCGTTGTGATTGACGGGCGCAATATATATGATCCGTTGGTTATGCGCCGAAACGGATTTAGATATTATTCCATTGGTCGCTGAATGCCGAAGATTCGATGAGTGATTCTCTCATTGAAGGGGTGAAAGTAAAAACGCTTAAGGCCATACCCGATGAGCGTGGGAAATTGATGGAAATTTTGCGTTCGGATGAACCGATGTTTGAGAAATTCGGCCAGGTTTACGTCACGGTGTGTAAACCGCGAGTCGTCAAGGGTTGGCATTACCATAAGCTTCAGGTCGATCATTTCGTTTGTCTTCAGGGCAAAGCGAAAGTAGTTCTATATGATGCGAGGGAGAGTTCGAGAACTTACAAATTGATTAATGAATTTATCATGGGGTGGGAAAATCCGATCATGGTCAAAATTCCTACTTTTGTTTATCATGGTTTCGCGGCACTCGAAGGTAACGAAGCGATGATTTTAAATCTCCCGACCGAAGTTTATCGATACAGGGATCCAGATGAATTTCGAGCCGATCCATTTTCCTCCGAAATTCCTTATGATTGGGGTGATGTGGACCGGGCGGTAAGTTGTTAGGGAAGGCTCTTAAGCGATGAAAGGCGTTGTGTTAGCAGGAGGTCTTGGAACAAGACTCTCTCCTTTGACGCAGGTGACGAATAAACACTTGCTCCCCGTTTACGATAAACCCATGATTTATTACCCCATCGAGACTCTGATTCGAGCCGGTATCCGTGACATTATGATCGTTACGGGAGGAAACTCAGCGGGAGATTTTTTAAGGTTGCTTGGCAATGGAAACGACTTTGGATTAAAGGACCTTTATTATACTTATCAGCGCGGCGAAGGTGGCATTGCGGAAGCGCTTTCGCTTGCAGAATATTTTGCCGACGGAGAAAAAGTCGTCGTTATTTTGGGAGATAATATTATCGAGGATGATATGGCAGGTTTCGTTAAAAAATTCAAAAAGCAGAAGAATGGGGCGCGGATTTTCTTGAAGGAAGTGGCTGATCCCGAACGGTTCGGCGTTCCAGAAATCAGGAACGGGAAAATTGTCCGGATCGATGAAAAACCTAAGAAACCGAAAAGTCAATATGCCGTGACGGGTATCTATATGTATGATGAGCATGTCTTTAAGATCATTAAAACGCTAAAACCATCTGAGCGGGGAGAATTGGAAATCAGCGACGTGAATAATCACTATGTCAAGGATGGGACTTTGGAATTTGACGTTTTGAAAGGTTTTTGGACCGATGCCGGGACGTTTGAGTCGCTTTTTCACGCAAACTCCTTGGTGCATGAGAAGCGCAGAAAGTAATATGAAACGATTTTTAGTCACAGGCGGTTCAGGATTTATTGGCTCTCATTTTTTGCGTTATTTTTTAACAGAGCACCCCGATATTTCGGTAATCAATTTAGATAAGTTGACTTACGCAGGAAACCGTGCGAACGCCCAAGATTTAGAAAGCAATCCGCGTTATGAGTTTATTCAAGGAGATATATGCGATGTTGCTTTGGTTCGGCAGCTGATGGGAAAAGTTGACGGCGTGATTCATTTTGCTGCCGAGACCCATGTGGATCGCTCGATTGCTTGGTCCCAAGATTTCGTTACAACCAATGTGGTTGGTACGCATATTCTTTTGGATGCAGCACGAGAAGCGCGCATTGGGAAGTTTTTGCATTTTTCTACCGATGAGGTATATGGATCGCGGCAAGAGGGTTCTTTTTCAGAAACCGATCCCTTAAATCCTTCCAGTCCCTATTCGGCTTCCAAGGCGGCAAGCGATCTTTTGGTTTTGGCTTATCACAAGACTTACCAAGTGCCCGCGATCATTATCAGAAGCACGAATAATTTTGGTCCATATCAATTTCCGGAAAAGGTGATTCCGCTTTTTATTACCAATTTGATCGAGGGGAAAAAGGTGCCGCTTTACGCAACCGGCGCAAACGTTCGCGATTGGCTTTATGTTGAGGATTGTGCTCAGGCGGTTGATTTTATTTTTGAGCGTGGAACGACCGGCGAAATTTACAACGTCGGCAGTGGATCTGAGGTTACCAATCTTGAATTGACGCGTAAGATCCTACGGGAATTTGGGAAGACGGATGAAAGAATCCAATACGTTCAGGATCGGCTCGCTCATGATTTCAGGTACAGTTTGAACACCTCTAAGTTAAAAAGCCTTGGTTTTGAAATCAAGTCGCGATTCGAAAGCCGTTTGAAAGAAACGATTCAGTGGTACCGGGACCATCGAATCTGGTGGGAACCTCTGAAAAATGACACCTTCACTTTAAAATGAACCTCTGATGAGAGTTTTAGTCACCGGTTCGAACGGTATGCTGGGTTCAAGCCTCGTAGCCGAATTGATGAGGCATCATGATGTTTCAGGCCTGGCAAATCGGGAAAGTAAAGATTTTCAAATCCCATTTCATCGCGCTGACATTTCGATCAAACCTGAAGTTTCTGAAGTCATTCATAAAATCCGCCCCGACGTTATTGTTCACACAGCTGCCCACGTAGATGCGGATGATTGTGAACGGAACCCAGAGCGTGCTTACGCCGTTAATACAGATGGGACCCGTTGGATTGCAGAGGCAAGCAAGGCGGTAGGGGCTCTCCTGTTCTTCATCAGTTCCGATTATGTTTTTGACGGCACCAAAAAAGAACCATATCGAGAAGTAGATTTGCCCAACCCTCTGAGTGTTTACGGGAAATCAAAAACCTTAGCGGAAGATTTTTTGCGCTCGATGAATTTCGGGGCATATGTTATTCGGGTTTCTTGGTTGTTTGGGGAGCATGGTTCCAACTTCTTTAGTACGATTCTGAAAAAAATTTGTGCCGATGAGAATCTGAAAGTAGTGGATGATCAAATTGGCGCGCCGACTTATACTAAAGATTTAGCCAAGCCATTGCGTCTCATGGCGGAGAAGGCGTGGGCACGCAACTTGCGTGAAGGAGTTCACATTTATCATATTGCCAATGCAGGGAAAACATCATGGTTTGATGCGACAAAGGTGATTTTGGAGAAAGTCAATTCGCCGGTTCAGCTGGAAAGAATATCATCGCATCAGTTGGTTCGTGAAGCAAAAAGGCCCTTAAATTCAGTGTTTGATATGAGCAAGATCAAACAGGATTTTGGCATCGAGATGAGATCTTGGAGATATGCCCTCGAGGAGTACTGGGATCAGTCGCTGAAAGTAGAGTGGGAGCGGCGGTTTTCCCATAAGGAAGTTAGGAAATAGGAAGTGGAAGTTATTTTTGTGAAGGAATCAAAATGCGTAGCATCTTAATTACGGGTGGAGCTGGATTTATCGGTTCGCACTTGTGCAAACGATTTATTTCGAAGGGAGAACAGGTCATTTGCGTTGATAACTTACTAACAGGTAACATGAGCAACGTGGCAACGCTTGAGGGGAACGCGCGTTTTAGATTTTACCAGGCGGATGTTTCAAAACATTTTGAGGTTAAAGAACCTGTGAATTATGTTTTGCACTTTGCATCCCCCGCTAGTCCGGCGGATTATCAGAAATATCCGATACAAACACTGAAAGTTGGTTCGTTAGGAACTCATAATGCGTTGGGGCTTGCGAAAGTTAAGGGAGCCACTTTTTTGTTAGCATCCACTTCGGAGGTTTATGGGGATCCGCTGATTCATCCACAACACGAGGATTACTGGGGCAACGTAAATCCGATTGGCCCGCGAGGGGTTTATGATGAAGCTAAGCGTTTTGGTGAAGCGTTGACTTTAGCTTATCATCGTTCACACGGTCTTGATGTCAAAATTGCCCGTATCTTCAACACGTATGGGCCGAATATGCGTCAAAATGATGGGCGGGCCATTCCAAATTTTATCGATCAAGCCCTCAAAAACAAGCCTATCACAGTGTTTGGCAATGGGAGTCAGACGCGCAGTTTTGGCTACATCGATGATTTGCTCGAGGGAATCGAGAAACTTCTTTTTTCATCCTATAATGAACCAGTCAATATCGGCAATCCCGATGAGATGACGGTTCTTGAGCTTGCGAAACTCATCATTGAACTCACTGGTTCGAAAAGCAAAATTGAATTTAAGGAGTTACCTCGAGATGACCCGAAAGTCAGACAACCCGATATTAAAAGAGCAAAAGAAATTTTGGGATGGGAGCCTAAAGTGAATATTCGAAATGGTCTTCTAAAAACAATCGAGTATTTTAAAAAAATGCTTCCGGAGCGTAAAGAGCGCAAAAGTAACATTCATTACGGGCGCTCATGAATTTACCAAACAAGATAAGGATGGAAGTTTAAAGAAATAATGCTATATTGTTTTTTTTCAGTCCATGTATAGGTAAGATATGAATGCTAAACTAGGGAAGCAAAACAAGCTATCGAGTGGATCCAGAATCATTTCCGAAGATATTGAGAAACTTGCCAGGGCCTTGTTCGATTATAAAGAGTTTTTCGCCGGTAAAACATTTTTAATTACGGGTGCAGGTGGGTTTTTAGGCAAGTATATGGTTTTGCTTCTTAGGCACCTCAACGAGCACGTGTTGGAACAAAAAGCTTCTGCGATTCTCCTTGATAATTTTATTACTGGTTATGAGCAACAGATGATAGAAGACGAAAATCTAATCTTTAGAAAACATAACGTCATTCAACCATTTTTTACCGCACAGTCCATTGATTATATTATCCATGCCGCGGGAATCGCGTCTCCCGTGTACTATACGAAGTTTCCAATTGAGACAATGGATGTCGGAACAATTGGCACAAGGAATATGTTAGAACTTGCACGAGAGAAAAAAGTGAAGAGTTTTCTTTTTATGAGTTCGAGCGAGGTATACGGTGATCCTGATGGCCGATACGTGCCTACGCCAGAAACTTACAACGGCAATGTTTCAATTAGCGGCCCACGCGCTTGTTATGATGAATCAAAACGATTTGGCGAGACGCTGTGCATCGCTTTTTGGAAGGTGTTCAATGTGCCGGCAAAGATCGTGCGCCCATTTAATGTGTACGGCCCTGGAATTCGGCCAGACGATTACCGTGTTCTCCCGAACTTTATTGAGCATGCCTTAAGAAAAGAACCTCTTCCTATTCATGGTCATGGAAAAAACACGCGTTCTTTTTGTTATATTAATGATGAAATCGAAGCCGTGTTTAAGCTTTTATTCTCTGAAACAAATGGAGAGGCGTATAATGTGGGAAACAGCGAGCCGGAAATTTCGGTCAACGATTTGGCACGTTTAGTCGCTGCTTCCATGCCTTATCAAGTTGACATCATACATATTGATCCTCCGCATGCCGTTTATGCGTCAAGCGATCCAAAAAGGCGATGTCCTGACATTAATAAGCTGCAGGCAACGATTGATTTTAAACCTAGATATCCGTTGGAAGAAGGACTAGATCGCACCATTCAGTGGTTTAGAGGAGTTTAATGGAGGAATTGTGGAAAAGTTAAAACATATTGACGTAGCCTATCACGATCAGCGAGGGGATATTGCCAATGTTTTTGAAGGGCGTATTGGACACATCGCCTTGATCACGTCGAAAAAGGGTTCCGTTCGCGGCAATCATTATCATTGTGAAGATTATCAGTATATTTATCTGATTAGCGGCGCATTTGAGAGTCACTCCGTCAACGTTCGGGATCCAAGCCGGAAGCAAGTCCTTAAAGTCAAACCCGGGGATCTGGTGGATACTCCGCCCTTTATTGCCCATGCGCAGAAATTTACGGAAAATTCGGTTTTCTTGGCGCTTAGCACGCGGCAACGCGAACTCGGTAAATATGAACAAGACACGGTCGCTTATCAAGTGATTGAAGGATATTTAAATCCGGAATTAAAGAAAGTCTAAGTTCTTGAATGAATTCCACAGTAGTCATTACGGGGGCGACCTCCGGTCTCGGTTTAAGTCTATCGAAACTCCTATTGAAAGCCGGTTGTGTGGTCATTGGCATTAGTCGAACCAAAACGCATTGGAAGGAGGCCATTCGAGAAACAAACCAGAACAAAAGTTTTTATCTTTATGAAGCAGATGTTAGCCAAGAACGCCAAGTTGAACGGCTTGCGCGAACTATTTCCAAAAAGTTTAAGCGTATCGATATCTTGATTAACGGTGCAGGATATGGTGGAATCTTGCAACGGCTGGAACAAATCTCACCGTTTGAATTTCGAAAACACCTCGACCAAAATTTAGTCTCCGTTTTCTTGATGTGCCGTCGCTTTATCCCAAAAATGAAAAAAGATGGCTCTATGATCATCAATATTTCCTCGATGGCCGGGAAGAGGGCCGTTCCTTTTTTAGCGGCTTATTCGGCCAGCAAGTTCGGGGTCCTTGCACTGTCTCAGGCGATCGCAAAAGAAAATAGCGCTACAGGTTTAAAGTGTATCACGGTATGCCCCGGAGGAATGAATACCCGAATGCGTGCCAAACTTTTTGGTGAGGAAGATGCAAGACGACAACAATCTGTGTCTTTCGTTGCAAATGTGATTGAACAAGTGATTTCAGAAAAGATAGATGTTGAATCAGGGGGAGACATCATTATTCGTCATGGAAAAATTACAGCCATCAATCCATCGCCAAAAGCTTAGATCTCAAGCAAGATCAGAAATTGAATTCTCAAAGTTTCAAAAAACAAAGTGTCGTTATTGCGACAATGGTTTAGAAGAGGCGTTTCTTGATCTTGGCCTTTCTCCGCTTGCGAATTCTTATCCTCAAGTTTTCGACATAGAAAAAGAAGAGTTCTTATGTCCGTTGCGCCTCGTCAAATGTCCGATTTGTCATTTAATTCAGCTGACTCATGTTGTTCCACCGCAAATGATGTTTTCGAATTACCTTTATGTGAGTTCAACCACCCAAACTTTTCGAGATCATTTTTCTGAATATGCCAAATCCCTTAAATTAAAACTTAAAAAAAAGAGAAATGCGTTGGCTGTAGATATCGGAAGCAACGACGGCCTTTTGCTTTCCTGCTATCAGCGGGAAGGCATGAAGGCTATTGGCGTGGAACCTGCCGAGAATTTGAGCAAGCTTGCGAATGAAAGCGGGCTTACCACGATTAACCGTTTTTTTGACGTTGAAGCTGTCAAAGAAATCATTGGAAAATACGGTCGTGCTGACATCGTTAGCGCGAATAACGTTTTTGCTCATATCGACGATATTCAATCTGTCCTTCGCAATGTGAACCAATTGTTGGAGGATTCAGGCATTTTTGTAATTGAGTTCCCGTACCTTGTTACCATGATAGAAGACTTGCTTTTTGATATGATTTATCACGAACATTTATCATATATTTCAGTGCTTTCGCTCAGTTATGTATTGGATCGATTCGGGTTTAGAATTTTTGAGATTGATTACCATCCTGCTCACGGGGGTTCGCTGCGTGTCTTCATACAAAAAATCGGAGGGCCATATGCCGTTGATATATCCGTGGAAAAATATCTTGAAGCCGAAGCCCTAAAAGGGTACAGAGGTAGAACCGTCTATGAACAATTTGCATCTAATGTAGAAAGAATAGGAGCTGAGATTGCTAATTATGTATCCGAGTTGAAATCAAAAGAATACTCCATTGCGGGTTATGGAGCTCCTGCCAAAGCAACCACATTGACTAATTTTTGTTCTCTCAATCGTGAACAAATTGACTTCGTTGTAGATGACAATCCTCTGAAACAAAATCGGCTTGTTCCGGGCACAAAGATTCCAATTGTCCCGAGCACATACTTCATCGATCACCCTACAGACTATGTGATCATTTTTGCCTGGAATTTTGAGCAGGAAATTCTTCAGAAGCTCAAAAAGTTGAAATCTGGAATTCGATCTATCATCCCACTTCCAGAGCTTAGAGTGGTTTGACGACGTTTTTCATGGGGCATTCCAAAGTTTTAACTGAACGTTTCGGGCTTGGTTTGATTTTGACCATCGCCTTTCTTCTCCGCGTATGGGGAGTTGGATTTGGTCTCCCTGAACTTTATCATGCAGATGAACCTGTCATTGTGAACCATGCTCTAGCCTATGGAACCGGTGATTTAAACCCCCATTTTTTTAAGATCCCTCCCCTTATCAGTTACCTCCTTTTCTTCGTCTACGGCGTTGTCTATCTCATAGGGCGGGGGATCGGCGTATTCAATGAACTTTCGGATTTCGGGCATTTCTTTATCGGGGACCCCACGTTTTTTTATTTAATTGGGCGCATCCTTTTCGGAATTTTCATAGGGACACTCACCGTCTATTTTTTTTACCGACTTATCGCGAAACATTTCTCCAAGCGCGATGCTTTTCTCTCGAGCTTGCTTTTGGCCGCGAATTTTTTGCATGTCAGAGACTCGCACTACCTTTATGTAGACATACCTCTTTTGTGCCTTCTTGTTCTTTCATTTATTCCTATTTTGAATATCCTCGATCGTAAATCTAGGAACGATTACTTCTTATTTGGTGTTTTGTTTGGTGCCGCCGTAGCGGTCAAGTACAATGGCATTTTTGTTTTCATTCCATTTGTCACGGCCCATTTCGCAAGGAGCAAATTCAAACTCTCCGGTTTTTTAGACAGAAATTTTTGGATGAGTGTCTTCGTTGCCGTCATTACTTTTGTATTCCTGAATCCCTTCAGCGTGATTGACAGCCGTTTTTTCTTAGCCGAAATTTTGGCACAAGGGAAGGCGGAAGGACCTGTTGGTTGGATGCACCATCTTGCTTATTCGTTGTTGGGGGGGCTTGGATTTTTAATATGCGGTTTGGCTATTTTCGGTGTAGTGACTTCTTTTTTTGATTGGAATTGGAAAGTAGGAACTCTATTGTCGTTTCTTATTGTTTACTACATTGTTCTTGCCTTGTTCAGTCAACCCTACGATCGCTATGTATTACCTGTCGTTCCCTTTTTGCTTTTTTTCGCCGCGCTAGGAATAAGGAAGATTTCAGACAAGTTTAAGTTTAACAAAAGGTTCTTCTGCATGTTCGTGGCGATTGTGCTTTTGCCTTCTTTGGTCAAGGTTTACCTATGTAACCAAATTTTTTTGGCCGACGATGTTCGGGCAAGTTCGAAAAAATGGATTGAAGAAAACATTCCCTATGGATCGAAGATTGCGTTAGACAGCCCTTTTTTTATGCCACGTTTAAAACCTACTTTGGCCCAGCTTCAGAAGAAGGAAATGGAAGTTCAAACCAGTTATCGAGTTGAGCATCCTAAGCGGCAACGTGTTCGTTTGATGATTGAAGAGGCTAAGAAGCAAGACCGGCCGCGATATGAGCTTTATTTCTTGAAAGGAAGTGGAAAAGGCGATGGATTTTTGTTTTCAACGCCTGAAATTCCTTACGATCTAGACGAATTGAAAAAGCGCCATATCAAGTATGTCATCGTTGCGAAAATAAACGAAAGTTATAACAAAAGTTTTTATTTAAAATTAAGCCGTGAGACGAACTTGTTCACTCGGTTTAGTCCCTATCGGGATGGTTCTCGAGAGTGGCCAGTTGATTCTCAACCGCTAACTGGCGCGCCTTTTTTATGGAGGGAGCTTGTTTCGCGTAGATGCAATGGTCAGATTCTTGAGGTATACAAGCTCGATTGACGATGCTACCGTACAGAATGAGGCTGTAATTTCTTCACTTGATAAAGCGTGTGGTCTTTGTTTTTGACTACGGGGCTAAGCAATTCGCTGCTCTTAAATTTGATTGCATTTGACTGCGGCACCCACAAATAGGAAACATCATATTGTCTTAGTAATTCTTCCGCTATTTTTTTCTTGGTTGTGCTGTAAACGGTGTCAATATCGAAACGGATTTGCTTGGCTTGTTCTAGGCTAATCCGTGCCATCTGTGTAATCGGCCCTGTTTTTGAGCCCTCCAGGACCACACGTCTGCCCCCCAAAGCGGAACCGTAATAGTAATGGTCTTCAAAGATCCACCCAACCTTTCCATTTTTTTTTGAATCTAACACAGGATCGTCGGCAAAAGGATGCATGAGGACAGAGTCAGAAGGTGTTCTTGTCCTCAGATATTTTAAAATTTCTATTTCCTCAAGTGTTTTATAAGTATAGAAACGCGAGTTCGCCGAGCGCCGGAGCTCTCGGTTTATGTTAGGAACAATCAACAAAATAACAACGGCCCCGGAGACTAGAATTTTTCGTGCGTTGGACCTTCGCTGCCAATAGTTGACGACCGGCAGCGCGGTGAAAGCATGGAGCAAAAATACTCCGAAGCCAAGCAGCCTGACGCTTGCCCCCCAAAAGAACGCAACATTGAACATCAGCGGAAAAATCAACCCAATCGCAATAGAGGGGAGAAAAAAAATCACAGTTGCTGACTCGTTTAAAATTCCTCTCAATTTTTTGATCAGGGATGGCAAGCCGACGATTCCAAGCTGGTAATATTGAATGAAGCCGACGGCGAAAGCAACAGGTAAGAGCAATGAGAGCTGAGCCAGCAATTTATACAGTGAGGGGTCGGAAAACGTCACCGGATGATTTTGAAAATAAGTTAAGAGTGCTTTGATCGCAAATTTTGCCGGTTGGAAGCCTCGGATTGCCTCGACGAAGAATGGGAAATTCAGCGATAGGATGCCATATCCACCACCAAATCTTCCAACTGCGGCGCGGTACAATGCAAGCGCTAGAATGCTTCCACACACAACAGTCGTCATAGGTTCCCAACGCCTTTTCGTGAACCACAATACCAAGGATCCAATCCCTAGAGAACCGATAATACAAATACTGAAAATGGATTCAAACATGAGCAGGTGGCCGATTAAGAAAGCGGAGAGTATCCAGTATCCGCGTTTGCCAGAATTCAAGGCTTCTGTCATTAAACCAATGAGTGCAAAGAATAGACCTAGTGCGATACTCATGTGGGGTTGTAGAGAGAGGGCTCGAGCAGAATGGGCCAGCAGCATGAACGCGAGCCCGAGCAGTGCAATTCTTTCGCTGTTAAATATTCGTGAGAGCGCGGAAAAAGCAAGGGGACAGAGAATCAAGAAGCAGTAGCTTGGAATGAAATAAAAACGCAAGCTTAACATATCGATTTTGGTAGTGTGGTAAACGAATACTCCGAATAATTCTGCGAAATAATGATAAGCCATTCGATATCCCGCCAAAATTGGCATTTGGGGAGGTACATGGTGCTGCAGTTCTGACATGATGCTTACTTTCCAAATATTGTCTGAATAAAAGGCATTGGTTAGAATGAGCCCCCCTTCCGAAGTCCAACGAAATCCACCCCAGTAATCAGAAGCATAGAAAATGTACACGCCAATGGTGATAGCAATAAGGATCCAATTTTCAGGCGTCATTGCATTCGAAGGGGCTTTGCTTTTAGGCTTTGAAAGATTGCGGTCAATTAGGAGAAGGTAGAAGAAATCGATTCCTAACATCAAGGGTATCAACATCTTTTCTATATGGAACCAGCGGAGCAGAAAGTAAAGAGAGGAAGCGAAAACAGTACCTACCAAAAGGACAAAAGGATAATATTCAATCGCCCTCTGGAGACGAATCCGGTGAACTTGCGCGATGACATACCCTAACGGGAAGATCCAAATCGTTAGAAAAGCAGTAAAACGGATCGCATAAAACAGTGGAGTGCCAGTAATCTGTAATGAGTCCATGAGAGGGAAAAACTTAATGTGCAATTATAGAAAATTTCTTTATGGAATCAAGCACTAAGTCAACGCCGTTCCTAAAAGAACTTAACTGAAAAGAGTTTAAAGAGCTTGCTTGACAAGCAGATTAATCACGATCATAATACGTCACTTTCCTAATGCGATCATTAAGTAAGATGTTGATAGACTAATTCTGGTGAATCCCCACTCCCTTCATTCCAAAAAGCAGAGAGGTACGTTAATTGGTTAACGAAACAAAGGCATCTCAATTGCCTCCACAGGCCAGAAGAAGGCGAAAAAAGCTTTTTGTAACTGGAAGTAGTGGGCTCATTGGGTCAGAGGCCGTCAGCTTTTTCGACGAAGACGGGTGGAGTGTTTTTGGAGTTGATAACAATCTTCGCCGGTATTTTTTTGGCGCCGATGGTGATACGCGAGCGGTGCTCGCGAGGCTTAAAAAATCAGCCCGCCACTTTGAGCATTATGATTTGGATATCCGAGACCGCGGGCAGATTAAAGAGCTTCTGAAAAAAATTAAGCCCGACTTGATCATTCATTGCGCCGCCCAACCCTCTCATGATCTTGCAAGTCGATTGCCATTCGTTGACTTTGAAGTTAATGCGGGCGGCACGCTTAATTTATTGGAAGGTGCCCGTCTTCATTGTCCCGAAACCCCTTTTATATTCATGAGCACGAATAAAGTGTACGGTGATGCTCCAAATGAGCTTCCCATGGTCGAACTTGAAACAAGATATGATTATGCTCGTGAAGTAGATTACGCTGGTATTAACGAATCCTGCCGAATTGATCGATGCATGCATAGCTTATTTGGGGCCTCCAAAGTAGCTGCAGATGT
>JACQQO010000124.1 GCA_016206955.1 Candidatus Omnitrophota bacterium | reverse complement strand
TTACGTCGTGGCGGTTAACAATGGCCGGGAAGACAAAAGTGCTGCCGTTTCCTTTGTCATTCCCGGCAGGAAGTTTAAGCGGTTTCGCCTCACGAATTTATTCGATGGGACTCAAGAAGCCCACGTCTATCACGGGCACGGGTCATTTAGTGCCGAGATTCCACGCAAAGACGGCCGGATTTTCGAGATCATCCCCTCTTAAGTCCTGCAAGACGATAAAATAGTTGTTATCCTCTTTCTGTTTCTATATAATTCACGTAACTCATACCAAAGAGTGATATGTACAAAGAATATTTCGGACTGAGAGAAGCTCCGTTCAATCTAACCCCCGACCCCAGATTTATCTTCTTTAGCCAGAAACATCTTGACGCCTTTTCCTGTCTTCTTTACGGCATTGAATCCAGAAAAGGATTTATCCAAATTACGGGAGAAATTGGGGCGGGTAAAACCACCCTTTGCCGTGCGGTTTTGGACAAGCTGAAGGGAAATCAAACTCACAGCGCTTTGATTTTGAATCCAAGGCTTTCCGAACTTTATTTGCTTCGCACGATCGCGGAGGATTTCGGAATTGTTTTGAAAGCGCGAAATAAAAAAGAGTGTTTTGACGGCCTGAATCAATTCTTATTGGAAGAATTTCATAAAGGGTTTAATACCGTTCTCATTATTGACGAAGCTCAAGATTTGACGCCCAAAACATTGGAACAAGTACGGCTGCTTTCTAATTTGGAAACCAATCGGGAAAAATTGCTTCAAATTGTTTTAATCGGCCAGCCGGAATTGAGAGAAACACTGGACGATCCTTCTCTGGCTCAGTTGAGGCAGAGAATTGCCATTCGATTTCATTTAACTGCGCTGGACCGGAGTGAAGCGGAAGAATATATTTTACATCGCTTAAATGTGGCTGGCCTTCCTGAGGGACTCAATCCTTTTTTGCCCGAAGCTATCAATTTCATTTATGAAAAGTCACAAGGTATTCCCCGGCTGATCAACAAATTGTGTGATATTGCTTTGCTTGCGGCTTATGCGCGCGGCGTTCAGCATATTGATGAAAAATTAACTGAGGAAGCTTTCAGTGAGTCAGAAGGAGTGTCAGTGGGATGAGTATTATTACAGATGCACTTAGAAGAGCAGAAAGAGAGCGCGAATTAAAAGCAAAAAGAGCTTCACAAGAAAGTGTTGCCTTGATTGACGAGCCGTTGGTGGTTCCACAAACTCAGGATTTGGGGCTTAGTGAAGTCCCTAAAATTGAGCCGGAAGTTCATCAGATTGAGCCAGAAAGAATCATTCCAAATGTACCAGTAAGGGCCGTTTCCAATCCCCCTGTTTGGTTTTTAGAACTCCAATTTCGGGAAGTTTTGATTTTATCTGGGGTTGGGGTTCTCACTTTTTTCGTTTTATTTTTGCTTCCCAGATGGCCGACGCTCGGGAACAATCTTTCGCTCGTTTGGCGTCCCGCTCAAAGTGGCAATGTATTTCAAGTTGGAGCGATTAGAAAAGCATCTCCTTTTCATGTCGATAGCGGCGGCGGAGCCGTCAGCTTGCCATTTCAGTTATCCGGCGTTTCTGTCTCGGGCGAAAGTCGCTACGCGATCGTTAATGGCACGATTGTTGAAAAAGGGGATTACATTGACGGTGCGTTCGTAAAGGAGATTTTAGATCAAGAAGTGGTTCTTGAAACAAGAGCAGGAGAAATCAAACTTAAGACTTAGTCTCATTATTTTTTCTAATTTCCATCCCTTCCTTCCCGCAGTTTAAACAATCTAAAAAACGTGTCAGTCGAGAAGACTCTCTATTATCAAAATAGAATGATTGTTCTTCTTGCGCTCATTTTATTTTTGATATTTTGCATCCGTTACCTTCAAAAGAAAAAAGATCATTTCTTTTATGTGGAATTCATCCGCCGTTCCCACTTCGAATCCAGTTCCTGATAGACGCATCCTACAGGTCCCGCCCCTCTTTTTTCTATCTACAGTCTTTGCAATTGGAATTTGGATGGCCAATCGCTTCTCCATTCCGGTTCATATAATTTCGCTAGCCGCTGGTTTAGGGGTGATCACCTTGGCTCTTGTCGTTCGGAAACGTTTCTTTCTTCTTTTGGGTGTTTTGGTGTTTACCCTCTTTGGGATTTTGTTTGGAATGAATGACCAAAGCGTGGCCGAACATCATATTTCCCATGTGGGTTTCGAAGGTTTTCTCACGCTTGAAGGGACCGTGGCGACGACGCCCGAAATTGTGGTCAAAGGAAAGAAAAAAACGGTTTCATTTGTTCTCGACGCCCAGAATTTTTTTCGGGAAGGGTCTTTTTATGAAACAGAAGGCAAAGTGCAAGTCTTTCTTCATAATCCGCAAGCTTCCGTACATTTAGGAGATCGAATGAGGCTGCGCGGCAGACTGGAAACACCGCGAAAAAACCGAAACCCTCATTCATTTGATTATGCTCAATATTTAGCCCGGAGCGGCATCACCAAAATTTTTCGGGGGATCGGACGCTTTTCTGTAACCCACAGAACCGAAGGTGAAGGCGGCCGGCTTTTTTCAGCTGTCGGTCGTTTTCGCGTATTGCTTAAAGAACGTTTCGCAACATTATTTCCCAATCCTTACCATGAATTGGCAAGCGCCCTGATTTTGGGCTTCAGAAAAAATATTCCGCGGGAAATTAAAGATGCATTCATCAAAACCGGAACTGCGCATCTGCTTGCAATCAGCGGGCTTCATATTTCATTGGTTGCAGGCCTTTTTTATTTTTTGATTGGGTTCTTTCGGGTTCCAAGAGCAATCACCCTTCTCCTCACTATCTGCTTCATTACGTTTTATACCGCATTGGCCGGTGCGAATATCCCAGTCCTGCGGGCCGGCATCATGGGGATAGCGGTGTTTCTCGGTTTCCTTTTGGGCGAAGAACGGAACATTAGAAGCGCTTTTTTCTTCGCATTTTTTGTGTTATTGGCGGTGAACCCAAGAGCTCTATTTTCAGCTTCCTTTCAACTTTCTTTTGTCGCGGTGGCTTCCCTCATTTTTCTGCTTCCTAAGTTCGAACCAGCAGCTGACTTATTGACTCCTGAAGAAGGGATAGAATCTTTTCTTGCCTTCAAGCGCCAGGGGAAATGTTCCAGAATCGTAAAGAGCTTAAAGCGGTCTGTGAGGCAGACATTTCTGGCTTCTTTGGCGGCAACGGTCGGGATGTTCCCGATTCTGGTGTGGTATTTCAATCTCTTTTCATTGATCGGTTTTTTGGCGAATGTGATTGCAATACCCGTTTGCACCATCGGTATCGCTTCAACCCTGATTGTACTGTTAGTCGATTTATTTTTTTCTCCCCTAGCGCACTGGCTTGCTTTGATCCCCCTTATTTTTTTTCAGTTTGAACTTTGGCTGATTGGTTTCCTGGCAAAGATTCCATTCGGTTATTTTTATCTTCCTTCTCCTTCATGGCAGTTCTTTCTTTTTTATTACGGTTTTTTGCTTGCTTGGATTTTTTTACCCGTTCGTCCCGTATTCAGATGGATACGTTCCGCGTGCTTGGCAGGGCTGCTCCTCATCATGGGTTTGTTTTTGTCTGGAATGGGTGTTCCAACGTCGCGCCTTGTTTTTTTTGATTTGGGTAAAAATGATTCGGCTTTTTTTTCCTTTTCCAACGGCGCGAATTGTTTGATTAATACCGGCCGCCATTTTCCGAGTGATCAAGCCTATTGGGTTTTACGTCCGTTTTTGATGGCTTCCGGTATTCAGAAGCTCGACAGTCTTTTATTCACTAAGGTAAATGGACCGAATGCAAGCGGTTTTCGGACACTTCGGGCTCATGTTCGTTTGAGGCATCTTTGGTTTCCGCCCGAATCGAGAAAAACCGCCTCGTGGGATAAATATATTGGTGAAAATGGGAAACGCCTCAAAATCAATTTTCTATCCGAGGGTGACCACATTCAATTCGGTTCGGATTCGAAAGTTTACATCAAAATTTTAGCAATTTCCGGCGGAGAAATTCTTGCTTTTGCTGTACACGAAGGGGCGAATCAGATACTGTATATTGCTTCAGTGAAGGCCGAAACGTTTCGGATTTTATCCCAAGCTTCTGATTGGGATTATCAATTTCTTTTTCTTCCCCATCATGAGTTTGAGATGTCGGAGGAGGAAAAAGCTTTTCTTGAGCGGCTCTCTCCGCGTTTTATTGTTTCAAATCAGCGAGGCGAAATATCTCATTTCCGGCAACAACTTGAAACTTTGTCGAATGGCGTTTGCCTCTTTATCGAGGAAAAAGGGGCAATTGAATTCTACCGATCCCACTATGGTCAATGGACTTATAAAGCCGAGGATGGCAAGCATTGACATTTGTATTATCTGTGATATATTAACAAAAATATTGAAAGGATGTTTCTTCTAAGTCCTTAAGAAAGAAGAGGTTATAAATCCCACCCTTGATTCGGATGCAAATAAAGCGTTTCGTTTTTTTATTGGTTGTGGTTGCAGTCAGTTTTATACCCACTGGCAGAGCTCATTGGATTTGGTCTCCACCCGAAAGCCCATCTGAAGTTTCAGAAGCTAAAGAAAAACAGAGAGAAGTGGCAAAAAAAATAGGCGATGAGTTTGTCAGCGAGAAACTTCAAGCTGCGCAACCTGAGGCCAATCCTTCTTTTCTCAAAAGTAGCGTCGGCGGTATGCTCGGTGCGGTCGAAACGACAAAAGAATTTTTGGAACGTATTCTTTTCCTCCGGAAGAAAACTCCCAAACAAGAAACTTCAAGTCCACAGCCAGCCTCACAGCCTTATTGGGTGTGGTCTCCCGCAGAGGGGAGATTTTTAAGCCCACAAACCGCAGAATTGGCTCAGAAAAGTGCCGAAGAGCAATACCAATATGCTCTGAAGTTACGCGAAAGCGGAAAAGTTGAAGAGGCAGTTCAGACATTGCGACGAGTGGTTCATCAATATCCGCAATCCGCTTATGCTCCCGAAGCGCAGTTTTTGGTCGCAACTTTTTTTGAAGAAAGGGATAAGCCGCTCCGAGCGTCGCGCGAATTCCAAAAATTGATCCACGAGTTCCCGCGCAGCGAACGCATTGATCAAGCCGTAGAACATCTCTTCGAAATCGGAAATCAATTTCTCGCCGGCGAAAAAGAAAAAGTGATGGGCGTTGCCATTATCCCCGTTCTTTCGAAGGCGGCAGACATCTTCCGTTTTATCATCGAACATTCGCCTTATGGGCCTTATGGAGATCGAGCACAACTTGCTTTGGGGATTGCCTTCCGGCGAATGGGAAATTTTGAAGAAGCCGTAAAAACATTTGAAACTTTGATCGAGAACTACCCCACGAGTTCACTCGTTGATGAGGCCCATTATCAACTGGCAGAAACTTCCTATGAGTTTTCCCAGAATTCCAATCGAGATCAAACAGCGCTTAGTCAAGCCTCAACTCATTTGAAGGAGTTTATTCAACAATATCAAACCAATACGCTTGCCGAGCGCGCCCGAGTTTTGAAGCAACAGTTGGATGAGCAGGATGCCGAAAAGAATTATCGGATTGGGTTTTATTACGAAAAGCAAGGCTTTATTGAAAGTGCTTTCATTTACTATGAAGATGTCGCCAGTCGCTATTCCGAAACCGCTTTCGGGAAAAAAGCTGCCGAGCGGATTGGAACTTTGAATCAGCCTGCGCTTGCCAAACAAAAGGGCGAAGCGGAAATTGTTCGCAGGATGGCCGAGGTGCGTTCTATGTTTGAAGCGCTTGATGAGGAAAGTAAACGCAAGGGCACTGATGCACAGGGCATACAAGATACCGCTCCGCTTCGGAGCCAGCTTCAGGCAGAACTTGCCACTTTAACCTTAGCCCAGAAACGGCTTCATGAAGAAACCGAGGAAAAGTTCCGTACCAGAAAGCAAGCGTTACGTAATCGAGAGAAGAATCTCAAAGAGAAATTCAAGGCTTTTGCGAAACGGAAGAAATCATTCCGAGACAGTCCCTCTCCTGAGCTTGAAGCAGTGTTCCAGAAATGGGAAGCGTCCCTTAAGAAAGAGCAAGACGAACTGATCCAAGAACGTCAGACAATCAGGTCGCTTAGATTTGAGCTGAAACCGGAGAAATCTCCTTGGCTTGACTGGATTCCTTTTGTCGGGAAACCACAAGCGCCCTCTCGAGAAAAGTTGATTCAATATGATGACAAAGAATGGGTGAAGCTTGAACGGGAGAGAGCCAAAATACAAGAAATGCGGAAGATGCGAGAAACAGAATTGACCGACGTCGTTCGTCAAATTGCCGAATTGGATGCTCAGGAATTTGAAGTGGCACAAAAAACGCCGCTTTTCGAAGGATTGCTTCCGGTTGAGTTGAAAGAAAGTGAAAAATCAATTGCCCAGCAGCGTTCGCAATTGGATGAATCACTTCAAGCCTTCGAAAATCTGAAAAAAGAATATCAGTCTCAATATGGGGATGCATTTATTAAAACGCTTGTTCTTGAATCAGGTAGAAAAAATTTGGAGTTAGTAGAAGGCTTAATTGCAACTGGAGCGGATTTAGAGGAAACCTTAAAGAAACTGCAAACGGAAAAAGCGGCTTTGAGCCTCTCCTGGATTGCCCAGCAGGAAAAGTTAAATACGCTTGGAAAAGCGTTTGGCGCGGCTGAATCCCAACTCGACCTTCCGCAAGAGATGAGCGGCAGTGAGGACGAAGAGCGCGCAGCACGCATTTTGAAAAAGCGGATTAAGTTTCTGGAGCGGGAAATCAGAAGCCGAGTCGATCAGATCGAAGATTGGCAAAGAGAAAATGCCAAGCGCACGGACCAACTGGAAGCGTTACTTCGTCCCCAAGGCGGTTCTTTCGAATTAAGTCGAGGTGCAAAAAAAGTATTCAGTCCAGCCACGGGGGCTTACAAACTTGGAAAAGCCTTTTTATTTGGGCTTCCAAATCACGATCGTGAAATATTAGAGGAAGCAAAATCAAAAGCAGCCGGCGGCGAGGATTTTGCTCCCGAAGAATTAAAGGCGGTGAACGAGCTTAAAGAAGAGATCGAACTCCAAAGTATTTTAATCCAAGGCCGGGCGAAAGAAATTGAGGAGATGCAGGGCCGTTTAGCTGAGCTCATAAAACAAGCCAAGCAAATTCCAAATTTTTCTTATCAAAGTATGCTCATTGAACGTTTTCCTTATAGCCTTGACTATTCACTGACTCAAGCCCGTGAGCTGTTAGGGGGAGAAGATCAAGAGGCTATTGTTCAGGCGCGTTTAAATCGCGAGAAACAGGAATTTGAGCGTTTGGAGAAAGCGCTGAGTGAGATTAACCAGAAAATTGAAACAGTAGGTGCAGCGATCGAGCGTACTCGAATTCAAGAAGCTCCTGCGCCGGTGGTTATTCCTTCTATTCCTGGCGGGCCCGAGACTTTGCCCTCTGCTAGCGAATCTTCCGCTCAAGAAAATGAACATAAGACCGAGCTTGAGTCGAAGCTAACTCAAATGAGGTCTGAAATTATGGAGCGGGAAAAAAGATATCAAGGGGAAAAGGAAGCCTTTCATCAAGCACTCCTTCATTGGTATCAAACCGAAGCCAGAGAAAAAATCCTTCCTTCTTTTCCTGCCGACGGCAAGTTGATTTTGGATCAAAAAGAGGATTTAAGTAAACGACGCCGTGACCTCGAAGATGCTTTGAGGCGTTTAGTTGAAGTGGAGCATCGTATTGTCTCAAGCCAGAAAAAATTGCTAGACCAAAAATTAGCCGAGTTTGAAAAACGTGCGAGCCATTTAAAAGCACCTGATTCTCTTCAGAACGTTTTGGGTGAAGAAATCAAAAATACAACCCAATTACGGGATTCTCTAGTTCAAGAAATCTCGTTTTTAGAAAACTATCCAAAAAAGTAGCTTCCTTTTGTGGGGATCAATCGAATGATGCGGTTTTCCTTTACGGCGGTTTTGGCCTGCCTATGCTTTTTTTTGGGCTGTGGTTACACCCAGGAGATTAAACTTCCGAGCGGCATCAAAACCATCGCAGTCAAAACTTTTAAGAATGAAATTCCTCCTGAAGAGCAATTTGCCTACCGGCCGGGCCTTGAAATTGAACTCACGAATGCCCTCATCGATCGATTCATTCTCGACGGAAATTTAAGGGTGGTGGATGAGTCAGAGGCAGATGCCGTGTTGGAAGGCGCCATCATCTCCTACGAACAGGAAGGACTCCGTTTTGACCGGTTGGAAGACGTCGAAGAATACCGGTTATTTCTGGTCGTCAAATTTAAACTCACCGATCAGCGTACCAAAAATGTGATTATGGAACAGCCCAATTTTTCAGGGCGTGCTGAATTTTTTGTGAACCGGAACCCAACTTCCAATCGAAGAATCGCGGCCAACAGTGCTACTTTTGATCTGGCAAAAAGCTTGGTGGACCGAATCGTAGAAGAATGGTGAATCTTTTTCTATTCACCGGCGAGGAATTTTCAAGGCGTACCAAGATCGAGACTTTGCTGGATCAGCTCATCCCAGCCCATCTCCGTCCTACCAATCTATCCCGGATTTTCGCTGACGATTTAAACTGGCAAAGCGTTTTGACTCAAGCTTCGACGCCTTCCTTAATGGGCGGAGCTCAAGTGTTTTGGATCCTCCAAGCAGACCGAATCAAAAAAAATGATTACGCAGCTTTCGAAACTTATGCTTCTAAGCCTTGCGGAGAAAGCTATTTTATTTTTGAGGCGGATGAACTTTCAAATTCCCATCCTTTGGTGAAATTGGCAGATCAGTTTGGCAAACACGTTCATTTGGAGGCGGGAGGTTCAGACGGCCTCAACGCCATCAGAAACAAGTTAAAGCGCTCCGGAAAAACGTTTACGCCGGAGGCTTGGCAAATCTTTGAGGAGCGGCTTGGGGCCTCCTTGCGCTTGATGGATATGGTGCTCGATCAGTTGATCCTTTACTGCGAAGGTTCTACCATTAATGAAGAAGCTGTAAACGGCTTATGCCATGAATTTTTGAAATATGAACCCTTTGATTTAACCGAGGCGCTGGCGAAGAAAAATATTACCGAAGCGCTCAAAATTTTCCATTTTTTTTACGAGGTGAATGGAGATATGACCAGTATGGTCGGGCTCATTCACTGGCAGCTGAAGCGGATTTGGCAGGCTAAGAGGATGCTTGAGCACGGCACAAGGCCGAATGAAATTAGCCGTGCGCTTAAAATTCCGCCGTTTCGGCTTAGTTCCTTTTTGGCTCAAGCGAGACGCTTTGACCTTGAAGCGGTAGAAAAATTGCTTAAAAGGCTCTGGCAGATCGATTGGAATTCGAAGAAGGGAAGCGGTGATGAAACCGTTGCAATGGAAGTTTTTTTCGCCGAAGTGGCTTAACTTTTCTTACTCAAAAGTTTCCCGATGCGGGCTTTTTTGCGGTCTGCGCGGCGGTGGGGAATAATGCCGTGCGAGACGGCTTTGTCGAATTTGGAAATTAAAATTCGAGCTTGCTCTTTGGCTTTCTCAGGACTTGATTTTACTTCTTCCACCAAATTTCGGTAGCGCGTATGAAGTTCTGAAAGCGCCGATTGATTCCACAGGCGCTTTTTGGCGTCGCTTCTCATCCTTTTTGCTGCAGATTTCTTATTAGGCATTCAAAATTTCCCCTATTCTTGATACAATTTCATGTCGAAGAGCGCGTAGACTACCATAGGTTAAGTCCCATGTCAAACTCAGAAACTGACCGTCATTGCGAGGGAGCGAAGCGACCGAAGCAATCTCAGAGATTACTTCGGCGGCCCTATGGGCCTTCTCGTAATGACGTATTGCAGAAAATCGCATGCCTTCCAAAAACGCCCGGAGTTTATCTTTTTAAAGGAAAGAAAGGCGAGATTCTCTATATTG
The DNA here is from genome assembly GCA_016206955.1 of Candidatus Omnitrophota bacterium. Lineage (GTDB taxonomy): Bacteria > Omnitrophota > Omnitrophia > Omnitrophales > Danuiimicrobiaceae > 01-FULL-45-10b. Next base: position 14,982 of record JACQQO010000124.1, on the reverse strand, counting down.
GAAAAGCCGCCGATTTAAGAAAGCGCGCAAGTTCTTACTTCAAAAGCCGCATCCCGCACGGCCCGAAAATCTCCGTTCTTCTGAACCGGATTTGCGATGTGGAAGTGATCGAAACCCAAACCGAAGTGGATGCACTTTTGCTCGAAACCCAGCTCGTTCATCGATACGGCCCGCGTTACAATACGGAGCTTAAAGATGATAAAAGTTTCCCCCTTCTTAAATTAACAGGCGATTCCTTTCCGCGCCTTGTAGTCACGCGCAGTAAAACCGAACGCAAAGCCACTTATTACGGCCCCTATACGGACGCCAAACTTTTGCGCGAAGCGGTGCGAATCATCAATAGCCTTTTCCCGATTCGAAAATGCCAGGTACTCCCCAAACGGGCGTGCCTTTACTATCACATCGGCCAGTGCATTGCGCCTTGCATTAAGCCGGAGGTAAAGCCTCAGTACGATTGGCTCATTCGCGAAATTAAGAATTTCCTCAAAGGCGGCCGCAAAAGCTTAATTGATTATTTAACGGAACGCATGAAGAAGGCCGCGTCTGAATTTAAATTTGAAGATGCCCAATTTTTCAAAGATCAAATCGAAGCGCTTGGATGGTTCCGAAAGAAACGCTTCGATGTAAAGCGCCCTGAAGGGGGAATCGGCCTTCGCGGGACAATAGAACTTAAAAGGGTGCTTGAGCTCGAACGGTTGCCTGAAAAAATCGTTTGCTTTGATGTTTCCAATATTCAGGGAAGTGAAGCCGTGGCATCAAAAGTTTGTTTTTACCGTGAACTTCTAAATCCCATCGAATACCGCCGTTATAAAATTAAAACGGTGAGTGGGATCGATGATTATGCCATGATTCAGGAAGCGCTGCGCCGTATGGTTCGCGGAATTGGGGAAGGAAGGGAAAGCGGGATGCCGGATCTCATCATGATCGATGGCGGGCGCGGGCATCTCAATGCCGCAAGGAAAGTGCTTCAAGAGGAAAATTGCCCCGATGTTGAAATGATTTCCTTGGCGAAACGGTTCGAATTTATTTATTCAGCCAAACGAAGTGAGCCCATTGTTCTTCCTCCAACTTCAAGTGCGCTCAGGCTGCTTCAGAAAATTAGAGACGAAGCTCACCGGTTTGCCATCACGTATCACCGGCATCTGCGCGAGAGGAAGCTTACCCATTCCCTTTTAGATGAGATCGAAGGGATCGGCGAGAAACGCAAAAAACTTTTGCTCCGTGCGTTTCAATCTTTGGAAGAACTCCGCGATACGCCCGTTGACATTCTCGCTCGCATGGAAGGAATGACTGAGCCTGCCGCCCGTCGAGTAATCGAGTGCCTTAGGAGACACCAACAATTTACTTGACAGGCGTAGTTTCATCTAACAAAATGGACTTGTTTTTTATATGAGAAAGAAAATCATACCTCTTATTTTATTCTTTATTCTCGCCTCTCAGAAAACTCTTCTCTCGAGCGATACCCCTTGGGCAATTGTTTATCAGCAAGCAGGTGAATTCATCCTTCAGGGCAAATATGGTAAAGGGATTGAATTCAGCCGAAAAGCCTTGAAGGTTGCGGAAGAGCAATTTGGTTCAGAGCATATCAATGTCGCCTTGTCAAAAAATCTTTTGGCGCATTATTATTTCTTGGAAGGAGATTTTACACAAGCCGAATCTTTAGCTGAAGAAGCTCGTAAGCTAGTAGGAAACAATCCCAAAATCCTTACTAACCTGGCTATCATTTATACCGAACAGGGGAGATTTGCAGAGGCTGAACAAATTTCTGGCGAGGCAATTCAACTTGCAGAAAAGCAATCCGGCGAGGAGAGTTCAGAGGTAGCAGAAGCATTAAATACACTGGGTGAAATTTATCGAACCCAAGGACGGTACCACGAAGCAGCACCGCTATTCGAAGAAGCACTTCAAATTCAGCAGCAACGTTTTGGTAAGAACCATGTCAGAACTGCACTTACTCTTGGCAATTTGGGTTCCGCTTATGCTGGTTTGGGGAACTATCACACGGCGGAGCGTTATTTAAAGGAAGCACTGACTAACGTTCAATCCCAATTCGGCCGCCGTCACCCGTATGTAGCAAATGCTTCCCGCGAGCTTGGCAAGTTTTATATGAAAGAAGGAAATCTCCATCTGGCTCAGTTCTATTTGGAACGTACACTTGCCTTACAGAAGAAAGTTTTGAAGCGGAACCATCCTGAAATTGGCGGGACGATGGCCCGCTTGGGCCAACTTTATCGGTCTCAAATGAAATATGAAGAGGCGAAAAAATACTATCAAAAGTCATTAAAGGTGTTTGAAAAAATTTACGAGCCAGACAATCCTTATATTCAAGCGGTCCAGAGAGAACTTAAACTATTGGACCAAAAAATAAACGAAACAAAAACTGTTGACGCATTACCTTAAACCTGTAAAATACATGCAATTTAAGTGTTTAAGACAAAAAGGCTTAAAGCCGATAAGGAAGTAGGAAAAGTTTTTTGTCAGAAAGGGGTGAAGTATGAGGAACCTGCATCATTTGCCAAGCAGGCAACTTCGAGCCGTTTTTATTTTATTTCTCTTTCTTTTAGCGCAAACCACGGTAGCCTTTGCCGCCGTTACGTTTGAAAATCAAACCGGAACCGTAGTGATTGAACAGCCAACCGGTGAAGTCGCTACGGTTGAAGCTGGTCAAACCCTTCCCCCAATTCAAAATGATTCGAAGTTAGAGCTTGTCACCGGAAGCGGCCAAATTTCTGCTTCTGAAGGCGAAACCCTCCACCTCGTTATTCCTTGTGCGACTGTTAAAATTCAAAACGCTGTCGTAAATGCGGATCTTGGTCTTGAAACGGGCAATGGAACAGTTGAAGTATTAAGTGGCGAAGTCGAAATCTTAAAGGATGATGGAAGCATCGTGACCCTTGAGGCCGGTCGGGCCGAATTTATTTCTTGCCCCGCCCGCACTCAGCCGCTCGGAGCCGATCCCGTTGAAAATGTCGGGAGGCAGAAGGATGCTGAGGAAGGGAAAGTAAGTGGATATTAAGATGGCGAGAGCATTTCTTTTTTTATTCGTATTTATTACCGCTATTTTATTCATCCAGCCGGTGTGGGCAGGTGAATTAATTGAATCTGATATTCCGCGTGACGAGATGCCGGCGAAAGTCGGCGGCAGGCCAATCAAAAAAGAAGTCAAAGCGCCCGCCCCCAAAAAGCCAGTTCGCAAAGCAGCTCGCGAGGTGGAGGAAGAAGAATTAACTCCTCCCGCTTGGTTTGATATGGAGCGGTTGCGGAAGGGCCTCACCTACGATCGATTAAGAATCCGCCCGCGTTACCGTCAAGAATTTGAATTGGATGACAATGTTTTGCTTGAGTCGGGTGACGAAAGATTAGATGTTATCTTCCGCGAGAAGCCGGGCGTTGAATTTATCCTTCCGATTGACGATCACTTTGTGAGGCTTGACTATGAAGCCCAATTCAACCAGTTTGCGAAGAATACTCAGGAGAACTTCGTTAATCAGACGTTCAATGCGGAGGGCGCGCTTAATTTTACGAATGCTTATTTGAATGTGAACGAAACGATTCTTCAAACTTCGGAGCGATCCGGAACGACGTTCACGGAACGAATTCCACGTTTTGAAAATACGGTGGACGTCACAGCCGGCTATAAGTGGAATCGGCTGTTGTGGGAGGCGGGATACCAAAATTTCCTCCGAGATTTCGCTTCCTCCCGTGAGGAAAGTCTCAATTACCACTACAATCAGTTTCATACCACGCAATACATTGATTTGACTGAAAAAGCCAAGCTTCTGGTCGATTATGTTTTAACCGGTTATCAATATCCCCACGATAACACGCGCGACGGATTATCGAATCGGATATCAGGAGGAATTAAAGGGTATTTCTTTCCCAAGACCGCTCTTTTCTCTAAATTCGGCTATGAGCATCAGCAGTATGATAAGATTAACGAAAGAGAGGCCGATACCTTTGTCGCCGAAGCTGGCCTCCAGTATCTTCCTTTTGCTGGAACGGTTTTGGATTTTGGGTGGCAGCGCCAGGTAGTTCAATCCACCTTCGTTGACACCAATTTTTTTGTCGAAAATGAGTTCTTCGGCAAGTTGAATCAGCGCATCACCGGGAAATTGTCTTTGATTAGTGAAGTTAGCTACGTCGACCAGGACTACGATGATCCTACAGCGAGAGGAGCTGGAATGTTTCCTGGTTTTGCGGGAGAACGAAATGACGATCTGTTTTTAGCCAACGTCGGATTGTATTACGCTTTTACGGATTGGTTAAGTACCGATATTAAATATCAGTATAGCCGCCGCGATTCCAACGCTTCCATTTACGATTACACAGACAATCTCACGACGGTTGGTATTTCAGCAAAAGTTTAATTTCGATCTCTCGCAACGGTGCTGGCCTACTTCAGGCCGTTCACTGATCAAGAAGGGGTAGGAGTACGATTTGAGTTTTTGGCGTTTCGTTTCGCATCTTGCTTTTTTCGTTTTATTCTTGCCTGTGGTAGTTACGACTTGTCTGATCGCTGCCGAATCTCCTTTGCTAGGTCCTATGGATTCTTCTGACCTTTTGGAAGAATATCACATTGGCGGAAATGACGTACTCGAAATCACTGTTTATGGAGAAGAAGATCTGTCGCGGGAAGTTCAGGTCACGGGCAGCGGTTACATTTCATATCCTTTACTAGGTCGTATCAAAGTCGCTGGAATGTCCGCGGCCGATCTGGAGGATTATATCCGCCAGGAACTCGCACGGAAGTATATCCGCGATCCTCAAGTAGGGGTTTTCGTCAAGGAGTTCAGTAATGTCTACGTGCTTGGCCAAGTGAAGGAGCCCGGGCCTTATCCGTATAAGGGAGGCATGACGGTAGTGCAAGCGATCACCTCAGCAGGCGGTTTCAGTAAGATTGCCAATCAGAGAAAGGTTCGGGTTGTGCGCAAGCATGGAGATGAGCAAGAAATGTTCTATGTGAATGTTCATAACGTGACCAACGGAAATGCAGAGGATATCATGCTCCAGCCGGGTGATACCGTTGTGGTTCCAGAAAGTTTCTTCTAAAATTCACTTTCACAGTCGATGAATTCGATGACATTGCCTACCTCGCAAAAAGAATCGTTTTCGTTCCGTGAACTTTTTCACCTTGTCCTTAAGTATAAACGCATGGCCGTTACTTTTTTTGCGGTCGTCGTTATTTCAACCACTTTTTATTCTTTGCTCCAGCCTAAAATCTACATTGCGACAACCACTGCATTGATCGAAGAAGGAACCGCAAAAATTACTCCTTTTGATGATGTCTTTTCCGTCCACACGGCCGAACGCAAATATTATCAAACTCAGTACGAGTTGCTCAAGAGCCGTTCTGTCGCCAGACTGGTGATGAATCATCTTAACCTTTGGTCTGAATATCGCAGCAGAGATCCAATAGCCACTTTCTTGAAATCAGTTGAAGTGGAACCAGTCAAGGAGTCAAGACTGGTTCGAATTAATGTGGCGTCAAGAAACCCCAAACAAGCTGCAGACATTGCAAACTCGATTGTGCGCTTTTACGTGGAGCAAAAGCTTGAAGGCAAAACGGTATTATCACGTCAGGCGTCCGAATGGCTTGATGATAAGCTGAAAGAAGTTCGAGAAAAATTGATGAAATCAGAAATTCAGTTTGAATGGGTTAAGCTTAAGAATGAATTGGTGAAGTTAGACGAGAAATATTTACCGGCGCATCCTAAAGTGGTGCAGGTGCGTTCGCGTATCGAATCGCTTGAAAAGCAATTTGGAAGTATTCTGAGCGGCTTGGGTTCTGCAAAACTTGACGTTTTGTATAATCAATTGGAGCGTGAAGTTGACAGCAACAAAAAAGTTTATGCGCAAATGCTTTCGCGTTTGAAAGAAACGATTGCCAGTGAAGGCATTGGCGAAACGAATGTCTTCGTTGTAGATCCCGCGGAAGTACCCACTCAACATGCAAGACCAAGGGTAGGCAGAAATATGCTGCTTTCCATGGTGATCGGTTTTTTTGGCGCCATCGGTTTGTGCATGATTTTTTCCTCTTTAGATGATGCGGTTAAAACGGCAGACGAAGTGGAACAATTCAGTGGGTTACCTGTCTTGGGAATTGTGCCGGAATGGAATTCGCAGGAAAAGGAATTGGTGGCTGAACGAGCTCAAGTGTCGTGGGAAGCAGAGGCATTTCGCGGAATCCGTACGGGTCTATTATTTTCCTCACCCGATAAACCTCATCGGACGCTTCTTGTTACGAGTCCTTATTCACGGGAAGGGAAAACACTTGTTTCATCTAATCTGGCATTGACGATCGCTCAAAGCGGCGCGCGCGTACTCTTGGTGGAAGCCGACCTCCGCAAGCCGCGTCTTGAGAAAATTTTTGGCACAAATGGAACGAAAGGTTTGAGCAACGCTTTAGTGGATTCCGCAAACGTCCTTGAATACGTTCACCGGACTCCATATGAAAACCTTTTTTTACTCCCCTGTGGCAGTATTCCGCCAACTCCTTCGGAGTTTTTGAGCTCGCGTAGGATGCGCGAATTGATCGAGCTATTGAAGGGACAGTTTGACTACATGATTGTCGACGCTCCTCCTTTTATGGTGGTGACAGATCCCGTTATTCTTGGAGCTTTTTTGGATGGGGTTATCATTGTCGTCCGATATGGCGTGACCCCAAAAGATACTTTGAAGCGTTTAAAATCAAGGTTTCAAGAAGTCCGGGCAAATTTACTGGGAGTAATTCTCAACGCCATCAATATAAAAGAAGAGCGTAGTTATCACAGAGGTCTTTCCTATTACTCTTATTCTCAGATGGGGGATGCAAGGGAGCTTTCACAAACGAGCGTTCCCTCTGGTCGGCCGGTGAGGTAAAAGGGTAATGAGGCTTATCCGATCGGTAAGCCTTCAATTTCCTTCCAATAGGACCACTTAAATGCTCGTCTGGCTTAAAGCAATTGAATGGGGTTTTTATCTAACTTTAGCGGTCCCTCTCCTTCTATTCGGTGGCGGTTTTGTTGGTGGCTATACTTTATTGGAGGGATTCACTCTTGTCGTAGGTGCTTCGCTCCTAATTTACAGTGCGATCATTCAGAATCCTCACGGCCATCCGCGATTTTCCTTTATTCTTTTTCTGCCGTTCCTCTGGGCAGTTTACTTAGGAGTGCAGGTTTTTCCGTTACCCCCCGAATGGATTCAAGTTCTTTCTCCAAATCGTTTGATCTTGTTGCGCTCTTTTGCACCCGTTGAAGCGGCTCGTTCTGTTTCGATGTCCTTATCTACCTACAGCATGTGGGTTGAGATGGGAAAATATTTTTCGTATGTTGCGGTATTTTTCATCGCTTATTATTTGCTTCTCGACAAAGCACATCTCAGACGATTCTGCTGGGTGATCATTTTTTTGGGACTTGCCATCGCCATTTTGGGACTTTTGTTTGATCAAATCAGTCCCGGCAAAGTCTATGGGTTATGGACTTTTGACCTTTCTGATCCTCGGACACCCTACGTCAATAAAAATCATTTTGCAAACTATTTGCTGATGACCTTGTCGATCACGCTTGCTTTTCTTATTCTACGGCTAGATCGATATCAGCTTTTCGTGAATCGGTCTTTACGAGAAAAACTGTTATGGTTTGGTTCTCGGGAGGGAACGTTGTGGATCGTTCTGTTAGGCTCTTTTGCGATTCAGCTAGGCGCTTTTTTTCACGCGACTTCTCGCGGCGCATTGCTGGGATTCGTTGCCGCCATCATGAGCTTTGGGTTGCTTGCTTTTGTTCGTTCACGTCATTGGAAACTAGGCTTAGGACTATGTGTTTTAGTGATTCTTATTCTTTATCTTGGAATTGCACAAACTCAGCTGCTGGCCGCGAAATGGAATGCTTTATATGATTTTATCCGAAGAGATCTGATTGCTAACTTCAAATTATCCCAGGAGCTAGGATTTCTATCGGAACTCGGAACAAAAGACTTTGCGCTTTTTTCGCGTCTCACCAATTGGAAAGACACCTTCCGGATATTTTTGGATTATCCTCTTTTCGGCGTGGGAGCCGGCGGGTTTCACGAAATTTTTCCATTTTATCGAAGCCTTCCTGAGGAAGGAAGTCTCTTGCAACACACCTTTTACTATGCAGAAAATGAACTGTTGCAAGGGCTCGCTGAATTAGGGTTGATTGGGGTAGGCCTTCTGGTTGCTTTTGGATTGATGCTTGCCGTTCGGTTCCTGCGTTGGTTCTCGTCCTCCCTCAAGAGCAAGACCCTCCAATGGCTTTCTCTTGGATTTCTAAGCGGTGTCTTAGGAATGTTGACGCATAGTCTGGTTGACTTTTCGATGCATTTGCCGGCCAATGCTGCGCTTTTGGCTGCTTTTGGAGGGGTTTTGACTCGTTTAAGCTACGCTCAAGAACTTCCAGAAAATGCGCCGCAAGGGAAACAAAGAGTAGGTTGGTCTCTCGTTAGACATTTGATCTTAAAAGTTCCACTTGCGTTTGGCGCCTTGTTTTTCTTAGTGCCGATTCTCTGGACACAATGGCATACAGAATTTCAATACCGAAAGGGCAGGGAAGAACTCAATCGGATGGTTCACGAAGGAATTGTTTCGCCAGTGTCAGTCCGTTTGAGTTATGATTCCTTTCTAAAAGGAATTCAAAAGGGACGGCATCAGGATCGGTTCCATGCCGGTTTAGGTGAGGTCTATCTTTACATGGGTCTCTTGGCACAGGATCGGGTTGAAGTGCAAAGGGCTTGGTTTGAGAAAGCCGAACAATCATTGAAGCAAGCAATTGCACTCTCTCCTTTGAATGCTCAATATCACCATTTGTTGGGAAAGCTTTACGAATCGTGGAACCGGAATCAAGAAGCAGAGAATTCCTTTCATCGGGCAACACATTTAGATTCCCAGAAGCCGGCTTACCATTTTTCGCTGGGCAAAAATCAAGTGCGATTGGCAAAAAAAACTTCAGCACTTGAATCGTTTCAAACCGCAATCGCCATTAACCCGTCTTACGTCGAGCCGACTCTAGATGCTTTAGTCGTTTCAAAGTTGGAACTTCAGCCAGAAGATTTTGTGCGTCTTGTGCCCAAGAATCGCCATCAAAAACAGGCTGGTGATAGGATCGTTTTCTATTTTGAACAACGGGGCGATCAAGCAACGGCAGAAGTGCTGAGGGGTTTGCTGTGAGATACTTCACTGTGGTCTGGATATGATTTCTATTCGCAATTTGACGAAAGTTTACTACGATTATGGGCCTAAAAGATCGATTCGCACCTTTTTTTTTCCAGAGCGGGAACGTATCGTTGCTCTTGAGCACGTGTCGCTTGAAGTTAAAGCGGGCGAAATCTACGCTCTTCTCGGCCCGAATGGAGCAGGTAAGACAACGTTGATTAAAATACTTTGCGGCCTTCTCAAACCGAGTTCCGGAGAAGTTCTCATCGACGGGAATCATGTGTTTGGGGCTCAAAGAATGATTGGGCTGGTGCTCGGAGACTCTATGGTTTATAACCTCATGACAGGTCGAGACAATTTGGATTACCTTGGGCATCTCTATCGCATGTCAGACACCCAAAAGCGAATTCGCGAACTTACTGGGTTTCTTGAAATCGGGGAATGGCTGGATCGGTATGTTTCTGAATATTCACTGGGAATGAGGTTAAAGCTGTGTTTAGCGCGTGCCCTCATGCATGATCCACCTGTTTTATTGCTTGACGAACCTACGCTGGGTTTGGATCCGCGATATGCTCTTTATATCAGAGACAAGATTAAAGAACTCGGCAAAACCATCATCCTAACTACTCACTATATGGAAGAAGCCGAAGCTTTGTCGGAACGCATTGCCATCTTGCATCGGGGCAGACTAGTAGCGGAAGGGACAGCGCGCGAACTTAAGGATCGGCTCAAAAGTGAGCGAGACCCTTCTCTTACCGATGTTTTTATCGCGTTGACGACCGGACCATGATCCATTTCTTATCGATAAATCGACTCAGAATTATTTGGGCTATCGCGAAGAAGGATTTAAAAATTGCCTTCCGTTTCCCCAAAAACTTTATCGCGAGCCGGTTAATCGAGCCCATCCGGCTTTTTATTGTATTTGGTCTTGTCTATCAAAGTTTTTTTTCTTTGACGGCAAGCGAGACGTTTGGAAGCTGGTCGAAGGAAAACTATATTCCCACTCTTTTGCTTGGAGGGATCTTTTACTCGAGTTTCGCTTATGCGTACAGTCGATTCCGGCTCAGTTTTTTAAGCGAGAAATACTGGCAGACGATTCAAATATTTTTGACCGCTCCAGTTTCGAAAGCAGATTTTTTGGTGGGTTCTGCTCTTGCAGTTGCCATCGAACTTTCGATTCCAACTTCCTGTTATCTTGCTCTGTTTCAATTCATTTATCCAGTATCTCCTGTTTCATTGTTTCTCATTTTGATGACGCTTTATCTGATGCTTCTTGGCACTTTGGGATTTAGCCTGATGCAAGGGGCCTTTGCTATCTCGAATCAAAACTATCTTTTTATTTTTGACTATATTTATGCAGGATGGTCCTTATTTTCCTGTTTTTATTATACCTCCGCTGCTATTCCAGAGGCTTTGCGTTTTCTAACCACGATCAACCCTGTCTATCATGCGATGGAAATAGCTCGCGCCATGGTTTTTCATCATTTGTCTTGCGTACAAATTTTGATTTCGATGGCCTATGTCTTGTTCTTTGCGATGGTCGTGCCCTTTCTAGGAGCTGCTTTTTTTCGTAAAGTCGTTCGCGAGCTTGGGGTAAGGGGTTTTTAGTGTCAGTCGGACAGAAGCTCCGAAATGTATTTTTGGGAATGACGTCCTTCATTTTAGTCTTAATCATCGCGCTTACCCTGATAGAACTTGTACTTCGCCTCTTTCCTCCCGACTGGTTACGGGCGCAGATGCGTATCATGAATACAGGAGTTGGCGCCAGACAGTTTGGAACAGATTTCGGATGGCCAGTGGAAAGGAAAAATGGAACGATCTTTAGGTTCGTTCAGTTCAGTGAGCTTAGAATGGTCCATTATGAATATGATGAGATTGCTCATGTGGATCAAACGGGTGCCCGCGCCACTGAGTTTTGTTCGGAGTCGCCGGGAAGCGAGCCCATTCCTTTTCTTGGAGATTCAATGACGTTTGGGGTTGGCGTTAAAGACGATGAGACCTACGTGAGTTTATTGGGCAGAAAGTTTTCCATGTGTTTCGCCAACTTAGGTATTCCCGGAAGTTCACTCGGCCCTCAACTCAAGTTGATTCAAGGACGGCACGCGGAACTCGGAAACCCCAAGATCTATGTGTTGAACTTCTTCTTGGGCAACGATTTGGATGAGATTAATAGTGGTAATCCAGATCAATCGAACGGTGCAGTTCAAGATGGAGTACCAAAAGAAATTCAAGTACCAACTTGGCTTGTGCGTTTTAATCTCTTTGTCTTCTACCATAATCCCGTCTTGAAAAAACTTTATCTCGTTCAGTTTGTGAAGGCAAAGGCACTCGGTTTGTACAATAGGCTCCGGTTGCGCCGGGGTCAGTTTCAGTATATGACGGCCATATTCTGGTGGATGAATCAAAACAAGGAATATCTTCAAGAAACTGAGCTACACTTAGATCACGAGCTCGAGGAGCTTGTTCGTCTATCGAATGTTCTTAAATTTCGTCCCCTATTTATTTTGATTCCGGACAAATATCAATGGTCTCAACTAGACCGTGAAACGAAAGCAAAATACTATGGCCTTCGCGTGAAAGATTTGGATCCGGAATTTCCGAACAGGTTCCTCCGTAAAAAGTTGGATCAATGGAATATTCCGTATCTTGATATTTTGCCGTGCTTGCGCAAAGAAAGTGAGCAATTATATTATATTCAGGGTAAGCATTTCACTCGTCGGGGACATGAGATTGTGGCCGATTGTATCCAACCGGAATTGGCGGCATTCCTGATGAAATAGGGCAAGCTTGAAGCATGAAAATCGCATTGGTTAATAGTTTTCTGGGTTATGCTTGTCGCGGGCTAGAGCGGTTCACCTTCGAACTTTTTTCTCTCTTGCAAGAGGATTTGCCGGTAACCTTATTTGGATCTCGTCTCAATGGGAGGCAAAATAGCGTTTCCCTTCCGTCACTCAAATTCGATGGGTTCCTCAAGATTTTTAAAGGAAAGACCAGAGACAATTACTATTTTCATCAGCTCTCTTATGCTTTATCTTTTATTCCTTATGTGGCGCTTAAAGGTTATGATCTCATTCATTATAGTGAATCTACCATCGGCAACTTCTTATATCACGCGAAGAAAAAATTCGGTTTGAAGTATAAGCTTCTATTCACCAATTGGGGTTTTGTAGGTGAACCATGTAGGCGAGCTGACCACATACAGGAAATCACTTATCCGGCTTATCAGAAAACTCTTGCCTCAGGAATCGATCGCAGCAAAGTCACGTTCCTTCCCTATGGCGTTCAAAGCAAAGATTATCTCGTTTCTTACGACCGAAGTAAATTGCGCAGGCAATATGGAATCCCTCAGGATAAAATCGTTATTTTGTCCGTTGCTGCCTTAAATCGGCGGCATAAGAGAATTGATTATCTGATCCGAGAAGTGGCCCGGCTTAGTGAGAATTATTTTTTGCTTGTTGTAGGATATCCCGAAGAACGGGATCTGATCTCTTTTGGCCAGAAACAATTAGTGGGGCGTTTTAAATCTCTCTATTTTCCGTTTGATGCGATGCCAGAAGTTTACCACATGGCTGACGTATTTGTGCTGCCGTCCTTGATTGAGGGTTTTTGCTTGGCACTCGTCGAAGCGATGTGTGCGGGTTTGCCTGTGATTACTCACGACTCTTCTCATTTTGCATGGATGATTGAAGAGAGTCGTTGCTTAACCAATCTTGAACATGACGGCAATCTTGCCGCGAAAATCGAAGAAGTTACCAGCGATTACGAATCTTATAAGCGAGTTGCCGGTCAGACTAGCAAAAGAGTTGTTGAACGGTTTGATTGGGGCCATTTAAAAGAAGATTATATCCGTCTCTACCAACGAGTGATTCCACATGCTTCTTCGTGATCAAGTACCTAACCCCTCTGTTGTTTTATCACACGCGGGCGTACAGTATTCTTATCGAGTGGCTTCGGCATTAGAGGAAGCGGACATCCTAAGGTGTTTCTATACAACGATTTACAATTTCCAAAATGAAAAAGTCACATTTCCATTTGTCAAAGCGCGAAGGAGATTTTGTGAAGGTTTGAATGAACAGTTAATTGCTTCCGATCCATGGCCGGAAATTCTGGAACGATTGGCAACCGGGTTGCTTGGCAAAAACCGTTTTACAAAGAATCCATTGCTTTATTGGAGAAATTGCTGGTTTGATTCACGAGTTGCGCGTAGACTTAACTCGTCTTCTTGGGATTGTTTTATCGGTTATGCGGGCAGTTGCCTGGCTTCTTTCCGTCGAGCGAAAGCACTTGGTCGCTCAGTTGTTTTAGACCAGCATGATGTTCATCCGGCGTTCGCCGAGCGGCTCCTAAAGGAAGAGATCGACCTTCACCCAGATTTCGCACCTCTGATTCCTTTCTGGCCTCCTCATCGGGGATACCTGGAGCGGGTGAACCAAGAGCTTGAATTGGCAGATTATATCTTGGTTCTATCGCAATTCGCTCTGGATTCTCATCGTCAAAACGGTATTCCTAAAGAAAAATTGGTTTGGATGCCGCTGGGAGTAGACCTGTGTGGTGATCCAATTAAAGAGGAAGTCGAAAAGCATCCGTTTCAAGTCCTATTTTTGGGAACGATCGGGCAGAGGAAGGGAATTAAGTATTTACTTGAAGCGGTCAAACAGCTCCACATGTGCAATCTCAAACTTATTTTGGCGGGACAAATCGATGGAAATCCGAAACCGCTCGTTCCTTATCGCGATTTCTTCCACCATGTCGGTTTTCTCTCCGCTCAGGCGCTTCGAGATTGTTGGGCTTCAACTCGTGTATTAGTCCTTCCTTCCGTTTATGATTCGCTGGGCCAAGTGATTTTGGAAGCGATGGCCCACGGAGTTCCCGTGATTGTGTCGGAAAACACAGCAGGGCACGATATAGTTCGCGAAGGAGTCGATGGATTTGTTGTCCCGATTCGTGATGTGGAAGCGCTCAAGGATCGAATCTTAAGGCTTTATCAAGATGAAGAACTTTGGCAGTATATGCATCGGAATGCGGTTGAACGGGCAAAGGAGTTTACTTGGATCAAGTACCGCGAGAGATTGGTTGCGTTTTTGAAAGGGTTAACCCATGAAAAATGAAACTACATCGGCGAAGATTCCGCTTTTGAAAGCAGATCTTCCTCCTTTTGACACCATTTGCGAGCGCTTTCGGCAGGTATACGAAAGTGGGTGGTTTTCCAATTTTGGGAAATATGTGACTCAATTTGAGGAAGAGGCGAGTGCATATTTGGGAACTCACGCGGTCACCGTTTCTTCAGGAACTCAGGGACTCGTTTTTGGGCTTCAAGCACTTGGTTTGAAACCCGGCCAAAAAGTTGTCCTCCCCAGCTTTAGTTTCATGGCCACCGCGCAAGCTGTTATTTACGCTGGCGGGACCCCGGTTTTTATTGACATCGAGTCAGATTTAACACTTTCACCCTCAAAACTTGAGGATCTTTTATCCATGCACGAAGATGTCGGTGCGGTGATGCCAGTTCACATATTCGGCTTGCCGTGCCGAGTAGACGAAATTGCTGAGGTGGTGAAACGGTTTTCGCACAAACGGGGAGAAGCGCCCATTCCGATTCTTTATGATGCAGCCCATGCATTTGGTTCTGTTTACAAGGGAATGCGAGTTGGTAATTTCGGAAATGCAGAAGTATTTTCGCTTTCTACCACGAAGGTCCTAACTACGATTGAAGGGGGATTGATCTCCACATCTAACGCTCAGGTTGCGGAGAAGATAAAAAAAATGAGGAATTATGGCATGGCCCCTTATAGTTATAATGCCAGTAGCGCCGGTTTAAACGGTAAGATGAGTGAATTTCA
>JACQQO010000121.1 GCA_016206955.1 Candidatus Omnitrophota bacterium | reverse complement strand
ATCCCGATGAAGTCGATATCAGCTGGGAAATTAACGGCCGTAAATTTCCGATTCCGTTCCTCGCCTCGGCCATGGATGGCGTGGTCGATCCCAAATTTGCGATTGCCAAGGGAAAACTCGGCGGCATTGCCGTTCTAAACCTCGAAGGGATTTATACCCGCTACGACGATTACGAGCCCATCTTGGATGATATCGCCAAATCTTCTCCCGATAAAGCAACCGAGCTCGTGCAGAAACTTTATTTAAAACCCATTAAGGAAAAATTAATTGCGAAACGAATTCGTGAGATTAAGAAAGCAAAAGTTCCTGCTGTCGTCAGCACAATCCCACAACATGCCGAAAAGTTCGGAGCAATTGCAGAGGAAGCCGGCTGCGATATTTTCGTGATTCAATCTACGGTCACCACCGTGCGCCACATTTCAAAGGCGTATCAAGTTGTCGACTTAAAAAAAATCTGTAAACAGCTGAAGATGCCCGTCATTGTCGGCAACTCCGTCACTTATCAAGTTGCGCTTGAATTGATGGAAACCGGAGTGCGCGGTCTTTTAATTGGAATTGGGCCGGGCTCAGCTTGCACCACACGAGGAGTGCTCGGCATGGGTGTTCCGCAAGTCACTTCTATCTGCGATTCGATGGCAGCCCGGGATTTTTATTATAAGAAGTCGCGTCGTTATGTTCCGATTATTGCTGACGGTGGTATGTCAACGGGTGGGGATGTGTGCAAAGCCTTCGCCTGCGGCGCGGATGCCGTAATGGTTGGCTCAGCGTTTGCGCGGGCCAAAGAAGCGCCGGGACGGGGATTCCATTGGGGCATGGCGACTCCTCATGCCAATCTTCCGCGTGGCACGCGAATCCGAGTGGGAACCACCGGAACGCTCGAAGAAATTTTATTTGGGCCTGCGAAACTGGATGATGGGACTCAAAATTTAGTAGGTGCTCTCAGGACTTGCATGGGAAATTTAGGGGCTAAGAATATTAAAGAACTTCAAATGACCGAAATTATTATTGCTCCTGCGATTAAAACGGAAGGAAAATTGTTTCAGGCGGCTCAAAAAGTGGGAATGATGAAATGACAAGAAAGGTGATTTTCACCTTTCTTGTCATCCCCGCGCACGCGGGGATCCAGAATCTGGATTCCCGCTTTCGCGGGAATGACAGAACTATCGCATATGCCCTCTGAAACTGAAACTGTTCTCGTTCTCGATTTTGGCTCTCAATATACGCAATTGATTGCAAGGAGAGTGAGAGAACAAAACGTGTTCTCGGTGATTTACCCTTATCACGTCGCACTTGAAAAAATCCTCGCGTTAAACCCCAAAGGGATCATTCTTTCGGGTTCTCCCGCCAATGTTTATCAGAAAAATGCACCACTTCCGGCTCGTTCCATTTTTTCACTCGGCATTCCCGTCTTAGGAATTTGCTACGGGCTTCAGGTAACGGCGCATCTTTTCGGCGGCAAGGTGAAAAAGGTAAAGCACCGAGAATATGGCCACGCTCGGCTCCATTTAGACCGCAGGGATGATCTTTTCAAAAATCTTCCTTCTGCGATTGATTGTTGGATGAGCCATGGAGACCAAGTCAAGCGGCTCCCAAAAGGATTTGAACGAATTGCGCATACCTCGAGTTCCTCCATCGCCGCCTTTCGAAACGCCAAATGCAAGATTTATGGCGTTCAGTTTCACCCCGAAGTCGTTCATACGCCTTTAGGTTCCAAAATCATTCGAAATTTTCTAAAACAGATCTGCCATTTGAAAGGCCATTGGACGCCGGGTTCCTTTATTCGGGATACAGTCCAAGCGATTCGGGAACAGGTGAAGGGCGAGCGAATCGTGCTTGGCCTTTCCGGCGGCGTCGATTCTTCAGTGGCTGCCACTTTGGTTCATCGGGCTGTCGGGCGGAAATTGAGCTGTATTTTTGTAGATACGGGCCTGCTTCGATTAAAGGAGCGTGAACGAGTTCGGGACGTATTCAAACGCCATCTTAAAATGAACATTAAAATTGTAGACGCCTCGAAGAAATTTTTGTCTGCTCTTCGCGGAATCGAAGATCCAGAAAAAAAACGCAAGATAATCGGCCGCTTGTTCATTCGAGTGTTTGAACATGAGGCACGCGTCATTGCGAGCGAAGCGAAGCAATCTCGGAGATTGCGTCGTCGTGGTTCGACTTCGCTCACCACCCTGAGCTTGTCGAAGGGCTCCGCTCCTCGCAATGACAAGAGAATCCCGTTTCTGGCGCAAGGAACACTTTATCCTGATGTCATCGAATCGGTTTCGGTCCACGGCGGTCCGAGTGCAACGATCAAATCCCATCACAATGTCGGCGGCCTGCCGAGTAAAATGAGGTTCAAACTGATTGAACCGTTGAGAGAACTTTTTAAGGACGAAGTGCGCCGCGTAGGCCGTTCGCTTGGAATCCCAGCCGAATTGGTTGACCGTCAGCCTTTCCCGGGACCGGGGCTTGCTGTGAGAATCATCGGAGAAGTGACCAAGGAACGGTGCGATCTTTTGCGCGAAGCCGATTGGATTGTAATGGATGAAATCAAAAAAGCAGGACTTTATTCCAAACTTTGGCAGAGTTTTGCCGTTTTGCTTCCGATCAAAAGCGTCGGTGTGATGGGAGACGAGCGAACGTATGAGAACGTTTGTGCGATTCGAGCTGTCACTTCAGAAGACGGAATGACCGCCGATTGGGCGCGTCTGCCAGAGAAACTGCTCGCTCGGATTTCGAATCGGATCATCAATGAAGTTCGCGGAATTAATCGTGTGTGCTATGATATCAGCTCGAAACCGCCCGCAACGATTGAATGGGAATAAAGATGAATCACGCTGATTTTGTCCATCTTCACTGCCATTCACAGTATTCGCTGCTCGACGCTGCCTCTAAAATTCCACAGCTAATCAAACGCGCCGTTGAACTTAAATTTGCAGCGCTTGCCATGACCGATCACGGCAACCTCTTTGGTGCCATTCAGTTTTACGAAGAAGCCATCAAGCAGGGGATTAAGCCCATCATCGGAATCGAAGCTTATATCGCTCCGCAATCGCGTTTTGATAAAACCGCGCACGGAATTAAAGAAGCTTCCTTTCATATTACGCTTCTTGCCCGAAATGAAGAAGGCTATCGAAACCTTCTGAAACTCACAACCGCAAGCTACCTCGAAGGCTTTTACTACCGCCCTCGAATCGACAAAGACCTTCTAAAGAAACATCATGAAGGGTTGATTGCTTTGTCGGGATGCCTCAAGGGCGAAGTGTCTTACCATACGTGGAATGAGCAGCTTGAGAAGTCGCGCGAAGCCATCCGCAGCTTGATCGATATTTTTGGTCAGGAAAATTTTTACTTGGAATTGATGAATCAAGGAATGGACGCCCAGCAAAAACTGTTTGAACATTATCCGGTCCTTGCGAAGGAATTTGGGCTCAAGTTAGTTGCCACCAACGATTGCCACTACATTCATCAAGGGGATGCTCAGGCGCATGATGCGCTGATTTGCATTGGTACCGGATCAGTTCTATCCGATCAGGATCGAATGCGTTACCACGGAAACAATTTTTATCTTAAATCAGCGCAGGAAATGAAAGAGCTTTTCAAAGATTATCCGGAAGCCATCAAAAACACGATCGAAATTGCCGAGCGGTGCAATCTGGAACTTGATTTTAAAGAAACTCATTTGCCTCTCTTTGCGCCTCCCGATGAAAAAGATCCGGGTCTTTACCTCGAAGAACTTTGTTCTGAAAGTTTGGCTTCCAAAATAGGCGGCAAAATTCCGGAAGATTATGCGAAACGGCTTCGATATGAACTTTCGGTGATCAAAAAAATGGGGTTTACCGGATATTTTCTGGTGGTTTGGGATTTCATCCGTTATGCGCGTGAAAACAGAATTCCCGTCGGGCCTGGGCGGGGATCCGTTGCGGGAAGCTTGGTGGCTTATGCCCTTGGAATTACGACGATTGATCCCATTCAACACGGACTTATTTTCGAGCGCTTCCTTAATCCGGACCGAATTTCAATGCCTGATATCGATATCGACTTCTGTTACGAAAGGCGGGACGAAGTCATTGAATACGTCCGAAAGAAGTACGGCCAAGAAAGCGTCGCTCACATTGTCACTTTTGGAACCATGGCGGCACGGGCTGCCATCCGCGATGTCGGACGCGTGATGGGCCTGAGTTATCAAGAAGTGGACAAACTCGCGAAACTAATTCCTATTGAACTTGAAATGACCCTCGAGCGCGCGCTTCAGCTAGAGCCGAGGTTACGGGATTTGGCTTCAACAAATGAAGATGTGAAGCAACTCATTGAAACTTCAAAAGCGCTTGAGGGCCTTGCGCGGCATGCTTCGACTCATGCCGCAGGCGTTGTGATCTCAGACGGGCCGCTCCACAATTACTGCCCGCTCTTCAAAACCAACGATCAAATTACGACGCAATATGATATGGAAGCAGTCGAAAAAATCGGCCTACTTAAAATGGATTTCCTAGGGTTAAGAACGCTTACCGTCATTGATGAAGCCTGTAAACTCGTGGGCCGCAAAGTCGGCCAGGGACTTGATATTGATCAAATTTCATTTGAAGATCCGCTCACTTATGAAATGCTCGGGAAAGGGGATGCGATCGGCGTATTCCAACTTGAAAGTTCAGGCATGCGCGATCTGTTGAAGAAAATGAAACCCACGCGTTTTGAGGATATTGTCGCTTTGCTTGCACTTTACCGACCGGGGCCTTTGGGAAGCGGTATGGTGGATGACTTTATTAAGCGGATGCATGATCCATCATTAATCAAATACGACCATCCAGTTTTGGAACCGATTTTGAAAGAAACGTACGGAATTATTCTTTATCAAGAACAAGTGATGCAAATCGTTTCTTCCCTTGCTGGATTTAGTTTGGCTAAAGCCGATTCCTTGCGCCGCGCGATGGGAAAGAAAATTCCGGAAATTATGGAGCGGGAGAAAAAGTCATTCATCGAGGGTGCTTCAAAGAAAGGAATCAATCACCGAACGGCTGAAAAAGTCTGGAATTTAATCGAATACTTCTCAGGCTACGGATTCAATAAAAGCCATTCAACGGCCTATGCTTTTATTTCTTATCAAACCGCTTTTCTTAAAGCCAATTATCCGGTGGAGTTCATGGCCGCTTTGCTCAGTTCGGAACAAGATAACACCGATAAAATTGTCCGATATATTGAAGAGTGCAAGCGGCTCGGCATTGCCGTGCTTCCGCCTTCCGTGAATGAAAGTTTTTCCGTGTTCACGGCGATTGAGCGAACGATCCGCTTTGGCTTGAGTGCGGTAAAAAATGTGGGAACCGCTGCAGTTGAGTCCATAATCACAACGAGGACTGCTAAAGGACCTTTTAAATCCATTTATGATTTTTGCGAGCGTGTGGATCTTAGGCTTTGCAACCGAAAAGTGCTTGAAAGTTTAATCAAATGCGGAGCGTTTGATGATTTTGGTTTAAAGCGCGCGCAACTCATGGCGATTTTGGATCGTGTGCTTGAAGTCGGCGCTAAAACTCAACACGACCGCCAGCGCGGCCAGCTTTCGCTTCTCGATCAATTGGGCGAGCCGCACAAAGCTTCATCCTTAGCCAGCGATTTCGTTCCTCCTATAGAGGAATGGCCCGAGAGCCAACTTCTCGGTTACGAACGCGAGTTACTCGGATTTTATGTCAGCGCTCATCCTTTAAGTAAATTCGAGAAAGTTCTGCGGACTTATGCGAGTACAACAACTCCTGCTTTGTCTGAACTCAGAGATCAGGAAGAGCTTGCCATCGGCGGAATTGTGAGCAGCCTGAAGGAAATTACGACGAAGAAAGGTGACCGAATGGCATTTGTAGGCCTCGAAGATTTGGACGGAAGGTGCGAAATCGTTGTGTTTCCAGAAGTATTTCGTTCCTCCATCAATCTTCTCCGGAAGGACGCAACTATTTTCGTCCGTGGGAAAGTCAACATGCGCGATGATACTCCAAAAGTTCTTGCCGAGGAGATTATTCCGATTGAAGAAGTCGAAAAGCGCATGACCAAGGTCATTTCCATCGATCTTCTTACCGCCGGCCTCGATTTAGAGACGCTTAGAAAACTGAAAGAAATTCTCACCCAACATCCCGGCAACACGCCGGTTTACATCAGTTTCAAAGATGCTACCGGCCGAAAAACGGTCCTTCATTCCGGAGAAAGTTTCAGGGTGGAAACAGGTGCACCACTCTTTGAAGAATTGGAACAACTTTTAGGGGCCAATACGATTAAGATTAAGAGTTAATTTTACCCATTTTTCATTCCAACCCATTTGAGCAAAATAAGTTAGGGAATAAAATTTCTTGACATCATATCTCCAATTTGCTATTTTGTTGGCCAGCATAGACTTAGGATGAATCGGAGGTGAGCGGAATGACCAAGAAAGATATCGTTACCAAAGTCTCCAATGACACCAATCTGACTCAGATTGATGTCAAAAAGATTGTGCAGCGCACATTGGACGCAATCGTAGAAGCTTTAGAACGGGGTGAAACCGTTGAGTTGCGTAATTTTGGAGTATTTAAGGTCAAGACCCGCCGCGGGCGTGTGGGACGCAATCCGCGGACCGGCCAGGAAGTCCAAGTTCCTGAAAAGAAAGTAGTTGTGTT
>JACQQO010000016.1 GCA_016206955.1 Candidatus Omnitrophota bacterium | reverse complement strand
GTTATTCGAATTTAACCGGCACACAGCGCGACGTCGCGAAGGCGCAGGCGGAAGTCTCCATGACGCTTGAGAAATTATTTATGCTCCAACAAGAACGCGAAAGCGCGGCCGCGAAAATCAATGCCCTGTTAGATCAAGATCCCATGACCGAAATCGGAAAAGCCATCCTACCGGAAAAGCCCGTCCTTCCTCAATCCATGATTGAATTGATTAATTTGGCGGTTCAAAATCGTCAGGAAATTAAGGAAATGGAAGCCGTGGTTTCGAAGGCGAGGCGCGGAAAAAAACTGGCGTGGATGGCCAACATTCCCGATGTGACGGTCGGATTTGAATATACAAAAGTGGGCGCCGGAGATACGACAGACCCCATGGACGGAGATGACCAATGGATGTTTCCGCTTCGGATTAATATTCCGCTTTGGCCGAATAAAAATATTCCGCAAATTCAAGAGGCCCAAAAATTAATCGAAGCGAACCAAGCTAAGCTCACCGCCGCAAAAAATATGACCTACTATGAAGTGAAAGATGCTTATTACCGTTTTGATTCGGCGACCAAGATTGCCGAACTCTACGACACCGCGGTGATTCCGCAAGCCAAACTTGCGCTGACTTCCGACCAAGCCGGTTACGAGTCGGGGAAAACGGATTTCTTGAACTTGCTCGACAGCGAACGGGTTTATTTAAACGCAAAGCTTGCCCACATCCGGTTCTTGACGATCGCTCTCGCGAGCCATTCGGATATCGTCAGAGCGACCGGAATCGATTTAGAAGGAGAAAGCGATGAATAAAGCAAAGAAATGGTTCGTGTTCATTTTAATCCTCGCTGCAATCGGAGGCGGCCTCTGGGCTTATCGTTCGGGTCTTCCTCTTAAATTTGGAGCGATGGGAATGGCCAAAGAGAAAGCAGTTTATTATTGTCCGATGCACCCGACTTATACCTCGGACCGGCCGGGGGATTGCCCCATTTGCAATATGAAACTGGTGAAACGGGAGCCGGTATCGGTACCAGGTACGGCCGGGACAGGTTCTGCGAACCTGTCCCGTAACGTACCTGGTACCGTTGTGAGTAGAAAACCTGCAAAAAGAGAAACCAATACCATGCCTCAATGGGCCGGTTCGTGTTGGTATTACTTGCGTTATCTTGATCCTCAAAATGATAAGCAGCTCGTCGATCCTAAAAAAGAAAAATATTGGATGGCAGTTGATCTTTATGTTGGCGGAGCGGAACATGCGGTCCTTCATTTGCTTTATGCGCGATTCTGGCACAAAGTGCTTTATGATTGCGGTGTGGTGTCCACGAAGGAACCTTTCCTGAAATTGGTCAATCAGGGAATGATTTTGGGCGAAGACAATCAAAAGATGTCTAAGTCGCGCGGAAATGTGGTGAATCCGGATGAGCTCGTTCAAAAATATGGAGCTGATAGTGTGCGCCTTTACGAGATGTTTATGGGCCCTTTGGAACTCGTGAAACCTTGGTCTACCAAAGGAGTGGAAGGAGTCTACCGCTTCCTCGGTCGTGTGTGGCGCCTCTTTGCAGATGCATCCGGTTCTCTCCACGCTCATATTTTGAATCGAAAACCCTCGGAACAAGAACTTAGGCGGATCAACCGGTCGATCAAAAAAGTAACCGACGATATCGAAAGCCTTAAGTTCAATACGGCCATTTCTGCTTTGATGATATTTTTAAACGATGAGCTGACTCAGAAGGAACATTCGCGCGAAGTGTTGGAAAAGTTTCTGTTGCTGCTTGCGCCTTTCGCTCCGCATATCGCGGAGGAGCTTTGGCAGAAATTGGGATACAAAGAGACGTTGGCATATGAACCTTGGCCCCATTATGACGAAAGGTATTTGATCGAGGCTGAAGTTGAGATCGTCATTCAAGTTTTGGGCAAGATTCGTTCGCGAATGATCGTGCCCAAGGGAATTGATGAGAGTGAACTTAAGGAAAGGGTTTTGGCAGACGAAAATGTGAAGAAGTCACTGAACGGCAAACGAGTTCAAAAAATGATTATTGTGCCCGATCGGCTCGTCAATATTATTATATGAAAAAACGTAAAGTTGAAATCAAACAAAATCAAGTCTCAATCGGGAATGCCCGAGTTCCGCTTTTGAGCGGCGAAGTTCATTACTGGCGGCTTAATCCGCGTTATTGGAAGAACATTTTGGATGAAATCCGCCAAATGGGACTTCAGGTGGTTTCCACTTATGTCCCATGGGATTATCACGAAGTCAAGCGTGGTCACTTTGATTTTACGGGCGAGACCGATGAAACTCACAATTTAAAAGGATTTCTCGAATTGACGAGGCGCGAAGGGTTTTGGTTAATTATCCGCCCTGGCCCTTATATTTATAGTGAATGGCCCAATGATGGAATTCCTTCCTATGCGTACCGATATCACCGGCTTCACCCGAAGTTTTTGGAATATGCCGAAGTGTATTTGAAAGAAGTATGTCAAATTATCCGTCCGTATCTTGCCTCGCGCAAATCGGGCCATATCATCCTTCTCCAAGCCGATAACGAAATCGATCCTTGGCCGGATGTTTTCGGTCATCAATACGGACTCAATGGCAAGCCCGGGCTTTTTCAAGAATTTCTACGGCAGAAATATCAGAACAATATTCATGATTTGAATCGAGCTTGGGCTTCCGAATATCAAGATTTTACCGAGGCAGGACCTTTTATCGCCTGCATGTTGAAAGACGAACGGGGTCTTCCGCTCAAAGGAGACCGGGAACTCCGGCGCAATTTGGATTACATTGAATTTAAGTATTATTACGCTTCCTTGTGCGCAAAATGGTGTGTGGAAGTTTATCGAAAATTAAGAATCGATATTCCGATTTATTTGAATCTCTACCCGTTTTTTTATGCCCACGATTGGGCGACCATGCAAAAGACGTGCGATTTGGTGGGAATCGACCTTTATCCTTCCAATGAATTAATGGAAGATGAACATGAACAGCGCAAGTTGATCGATAAAGTCAGATTTTTGACGAGCCTTTCCAAAGTTTCCTATATTGCTGAATTCGCCTCGGGAGTTTGGCACGCACGCCATTACGAATCCGGAATTCTGACCCCCAATCATTACCGATTAATTACGCTCACGGCACTTTTAGGCGGCGCCGTTGGCTGGAACTGGTACATGCTTGTTAATCGAGACAATTGGTATATGTCGCCCATCAATGAATGGGGAAGAAGGCGCGGCGAGCTTTACGATGTATTTAAGGGTTTGGTCCGCGTCTATCAAAAACTAAAACCGTTTCAGCTGACCAAGATGACGGATATCGCGGTTACGTTTAATCCGCTCCAGTATGCCGCGCGCACGCTTACGGCAGATAGTTTGATCCTAACCTCTCTTTACGAAGCGGATATCGATTATGACCTTTTTGATCCAAAAACGGCATTCACGAAGAAGAAAATTGTATTCTATTCCGGCAATCAATGGCTCAGCCGCGAGGCGCATGAAAATTTGCGTTCTTTTGTCGCCTCCGGCGGCATTTTAGTGGCCTTTCGGAATTATCCCCGCAAGGATGACCATTTTGACCCTTACAATATCTTAGGTTTTCATGATCCGAACAAGATTTTGTTTGAATTTCGGAAACGTTTTTCCATTTCGTTTAGTAAAGGCAACAAAGTTGAAGTGACGAGTTCTGTATTCAGTTTTGACCGGGTTTCCGGAAAGCCGATCCGCGCCTCATTTGGAAATTACGGAACCCATACCGTTGGTTATCTGAAATCGTTCGGGAAAGGTAAGATCCTTCATTTAGGGATGGAGCCGACCAAAGATTTGCTGCTTGCCATTCTGCGCTTTTTTAGCGTTCCTTTTTATTCCAGCTCACCCACAAAGGATGTTAAAACGGCTCTTTTTAACCGTGGAAAACTTTATTACGTCGTGGCGGTTAACAATGGCCGGGAAGACAAAAGTGCTGCCGTTTCCTTTGTCATTCCCGGCAGGAAGTTTAAGCGGTTTCGCCTCACGAATTTATTCGATGGGACTCAAGAAGCCCACGTCTATCACGGGC
>JACQQO010000127.1 GCA_016206955.1 Candidatus Omnitrophota bacterium | reverse complement strand
GGCTTCGCATCAACGCCGGCCACGGTTTGAATTATGACAATGTAAAACCAATTGCAAGGTTGCCTTACATGGTTGAACTCAATATCGGGCATTCGATCATTTCCCGATCGGTTTTCGTCGGGCTTAGGAAAGCGGTTGAAGAAATGTGCGATTTAATTCGGGAAGTTTGAAGATGGAAATCAAAACAGAATTTCGAAAACAATTTGCTCCGCGGCGAAAAGATTCCCACAAAGGGGATTACGGCAGAATATTTGTTCTGGCAGGTTCACGTGGTTTAAGTGGAGCTTGCTTTCTTACGAGCATGGCGGCTTTAAGATCCGGAGCCGGACTTGTAACTGTCGGCATTCCAAAGAGCCTTGTTCTACCGCTCGCTCGCCGCTTTACGGAAACGATGACGCTTGCGCTTCCGGAAACTTCAAAAGGGACTTTGAGCCGTTCTGCCTTGGGGCCGATTAAACGTTTTCTCAAAGGTCAAGATGTCCTAGCGTTGGGTCCCGGGCTTTCTTTAAATCACGAGACGCAAGATCTTATCCGTAAGTTAGTATGCTCTTCCGATAAACCCATGGTGGTGGATGCGGACGGTCTCAACGCATTGAAAGGAAAGGCTCATTTGCTCTGCCGTTTAAAAGCGCCGGCGATTTTAACCCCTCATGCTGGCGAATTGATTCGCATCTTTGGCGGAAAGAC
This sequence comes from Candidatus Omnitrophota bacterium, assembly GCA_016206955.1. Taxonomy (GTDB): domain Bacteria; phylum Omnitrophota; class Omnitrophia; order Omnitrophales; family Danuiimicrobiaceae; genus 01-FULL-45-10b. Next base: position 1,966 of record JACQQO010000127.1, on the reverse strand, counting down.
ACCGAAACACGATGTGGAGCGGAAGAAGCGCGCGCTTCAAATTGCAAAAACCTACGGAGTCGTTCTTGTTTTAAAAGGACATCATTCGATCGTAGCTTCTCATACCGGGAAAATTTATATGAATCGAACCGGGAATCCTGGAATGGCAACCGGTGGTTCCGGTGATGTTTTGACAGGCGTCATAGCCGCAATGCTGGGACAGAAAATAGATCCATTTTATGCCGCATGTTTTGGGGTTTTTATTCATGGCCTCGCCGGCGATTTAGCAGCGAGTGAAAAAGGGGAAATTTCTACGGTGTCTGGAGATATTCTGGGGGCTTTACCGCTTGCATTTCAGAAAGTTCTTAGACACAATAAAGCAAAATAAATTTCGTTTCTTTTTTGCTGGCGTAGCTCAGGGGTAGAGCAGCTGTTTTGTAAACAGCGGGTCGGGGGTTCGAATCCCTCCGCCAGCTTTCTGCTTCGCCGCGTCCTTGACGGCGCGGCTACGCAGCAATGTTGACGGACGAAGCAGAAAATGCTACGAAGCTCTGCCGTTAAGGACAGAGCGGAGTAGATTTAGGGGAGTTACCCAAGTGGACAAAGGGGACAGACTGTAAATCTGTTGGCTTCGGCCTTCGAAGGTTCGAATCCTTCACTCCCCACCATTTTTTCACGAAAATAAAATTCATTCCTGCATATGCTCAACCAAACTTCAATCCATCCTCTCGTTAGCGAAGATTTCGTTGCCGTTACCAATTTGGGAACGGTGGGAGGCGTCATCAAAGTGTTACGCGAGCGGAAGGAAGATTTTCAAGCCAAATTCGCCTATGTCTACGTGACGGACGCCGAAAGAAAATTGATGGGTGTTCTCCGGATCCGTGACCTTTTGAGCGAGAATGAAACGAGGCCGATCAAAGAAGTCATGAACAAGCCAGTGATTCAGGCAACCGAAAACATGTCTCTTGAAGAAGTTGTTCATTTATTTCGGACGTATTCTTTTCTAGCGCTTCCTGTAACGGATCAAGAAAATCATTTGATCGGCGTGATTCCGATCGAAAAAATGAAAAAATATTTAATTCCGATGCCACATCAATACCGCTTCGCCGGTTTGGTTTACGAGGAAGTGGAAAATAAAAGCGTTTGGGAGATTGTGCTCAAAAGACTCCCTTGGTTTTTGATCAGTGTGACGAGCGGTCTTGTTTGTGCTTATATTTTGGGAATCTTCATTGGAAAAATCGAATCGATCGTTGCTCTCATGCTATTTGTTCCTATTATTTTGGGTCTTGCCGGAAATGTAGGGACTCAATCAGCACAAGTGACGCTGAGAGGGCTACAGGAAGGAAAATTATCGATTCGTAAAATGGGCCGTATTTTGACGAAAGAAATTTTGACGAGCGTCATTCTTGGCAGCGTTAGTTTTCTGTTGGCTTTTTTGATCGCTTTACCATGGAGAAAAAATCCTATAGAAGGAATTGCATTAGGCATTTCAATTATTGCCGTGATGACTTTCTCTGGTGCTTTGGGAATCGTCTTACCTATTATTTTTCGGATATTCCGGATCAATTCAAACTTTGCTTCCGGATTGTTACTTTTAATTATTTGTGATATTGTTGCCATCGTCCTCTATTTTACAATTTCGCTTTCGCTCATAACTCCGATGCTCGAATTGGGCTAAGTTATTTAATACAAATAAGTTGCGCGGGTGTAGCTTAATGGCAAAGCCCTAGCCTTCCAAGCTAGATATGCGGGTTCGATTCCCGCCACCCGCTCCATTATTTTGTTCAAACCCTGTTTTTATAAGTAAACGCTTGACATAAGAGATTCATTGGCTATAATTTACGCCTTATCTAGACAGGGGAGGTCTGTCTATTTTTTTGCTTCTACAGTTCCATATTTTATGGGTCATTTTTCTAAGCTGAGCTATTCATGCTGCTGTAGCTCAGTTGGCAGAGCGCGTCCTTGGTAAGGACGAGGTCATCGGTTC
>JACQQO010000126.1 GCA_016206955.1 Candidatus Omnitrophota bacterium | reverse complement strand
GAAGCTGTCAAAAAAACGCTTGACACCTATTCGCGGATCGATATACTCGTCAACAATGCTGGCACGACGCGTGATCAATTGCTCGCATTAATGTCAGAAGAAGATTGGGACACAGTTCTTTCTGTTAATTTAAAAAGCGTTTTCCTATTTACAAAAGCTGTAACGAAACCGATGATCCGCCAAAAAAGCGGGCGGATTATTAATATCAGTTCGGTAGTTGGGTTAACAGGTAATGCGGGTCAGGCGAATTACGCTGCCTCAAAAGGTGGGGTGATTGCTTTTACAAAAACAGCCGCTAAGGAATTGGCGAAACGCAATATTACAGTAAATGCGATTGCTCCTGGTTTCATTCGGACTGACATGACGGAAAAATTAGGTGAAAAAGTTCTAACAGAAACGAAGAGTTTTATTCCGTTGGAACGGCTTGGAGAACCAGAAGATGTTGCCCTGCTGGCTCTCTTTCTTGCTTCAGAAGAGTCAAGTTATATTACAGGACAAGTGATTGCGGTAGACGGTGGACTAACTACATAACTTCATCAATTTCAAGGAGGGTAAGAATGGCCGTACACGATAAAATCACTGAGATTATTGTCGAGCAATTGGGAGTCAAAGCAGAAGAAGTGACGCCCGAAGCTTCTTTTGTTGATGATTTAGGCGCAGACTCTCTCGATACGGTCGAGCTCGTCATGGCGCTCGAAGAAGAATTTGGCATTGAAATCCCCGATGAGGATGCAGAGAAAATTCAAACCGTAGGGGATGCCATCAAATACATCGAAGAAAAATGCGCCGCCAAATAAGGCGAGCCCTTCTTGATGTTCTCTCGTTCCCATTTTTGCAATCAGCATGAAGCGTCGCGTAGTTCTAACTGGAGTCGGCTGTATCACTCCGATCGGCAGTAATGTTGAAGAAGCGTGGGATTCAGTTCTCAAAGGAAAGAGTGGAACAGCCCGCGTAACCCAAGTCGATCCTCAGTTTTTTTCCTCGAAAGTCTCAGCGGAAGTTAAGAATTTCGATCCCCAAAAATATCTTTCTGCAAAACAAGTTAAAAAAACAGACCGTTTTGTTCAGTTTGCCGTCGCAGGAAGCAAAATGGCGGTTGAAGATTCGGGCCTCGATTTTTCAAAAGAAGACCCCCATCTTTGCGGTGTTTTGGTTGGTTCTGGAATTGGCGGTCTGCATACGATTGAAGAGCAACATAAAATTTTATTGGAAAAGGGGCCTTCTCGTGTTTCTCCATTCCTGATCCCGATGCTCATCGTCAATATGGCGCCGGGACAAATTGCCATTGAACTCGGTTTAAAGGGACCTAATAATTGTGTCGCCACTGCTTGCGCCACCGGATCTCATGCCCTTGGAGATGCCTTTAAAATCATTCAGAGAGGAGAAGCCATTATTATGTTGGCCGGAGGAACTGAAGCTTGCATCACCCCGCTCGGATTTGGCGGATTCGACGCAATGAAGGCCCTGTCAACTCACAACGATGAGCCCGATAAAGCCTCGCGTCCGTTTGATAAGACGAGAAACGGTTTTGTGATGGGAGAAGGTTGCGGTGTCGTGATTTTAGAAGAATTAGAACATGCGCTTAAACGCAATGCAAAAATTTATTGTGAGATGGTCGGTTACGGAATGACTTCTGATGCGACCCACATGACGGCTCCTGATCCTGAAGGAAAGGGGGCAACTCGTTGTATGGTGAATACGCTTTCTGATGCCAGCATCAAACCGGAAGAAGTGGATTACATCAATGCGCATGGAACCTCGACGCCGCTCAACGATAAAGTAGAGACAATCGCGATCAAGAAGGTATTTACGGAACCTGTGGCAAAAAAATTGATGGTAAGCTCGACTAAATCCATGACGGGGCATCTGTTGGGGGCTGCAGGCGGGGTTGAAGCAATCTTTACTGCCTTAGCCATCAAATATCAGATTGCTCCTCCTACCATTAACCTAAAGCATCCCGATCCTGAATGCGACTTAGATTATGTTCCGAATGAAGCTCGAAAAGCTAAAATCCGAATTGCACTTTCTGACTCTCTGGGATTCGGCGGCCACAACGCAGCCATTTGTCTCAAGCAGTTTGAAGGTTAGTCTTTTTTCTATTTTATTGTTCTTAGCCACATTTCAACTTGCCTATGCTTTTATCTGTAAAGCTTCCTAAATCTCATGACGATAAATAAACAACCTAAACAATCCTATGTACCTCAAGAAAGTTGAGCTTTTCGGATTTAAATCCTTCGCTGACAAAACCGAAATCATTTTCGAGCCAGGGGTAACGTGTATCGTTGGACCTAATGGCTGCGGAAAAAGCAATATTTCAGACTCCATCCGGTGGGTGCTGGGAGAGCGAAGTGCTAAACTTCTGCGTGGTTCTAAGATGGAGGATGTGATTTTTTCGGGGACCGATTTCAAAAAACCCCTTAATCTTGCTGAAGTTTCCCTCACGATTGACAACAGCGATCACAAACTTCCCATTCAATATGAGGAGGTGGTGATTACCAGAAGGCTCCACCGCTCAGGCGAAAGCGAGTACCTCATCAACAAGACGCCGTGCCGATTGAAGGATATCCAAAACCTCATTTTAGATACCGGAATTGGTTCCAATGCCTACTCCATGATTGAACAAGGCCGAATCGATTACATTCTGAATGCAGAGCCTGAAGAAAAACGTTTTCTCATTGAAGAAGCTGCTGGGATTTCAAAATACAAAGTCAAAAAAGAAGAAGCGCTCAGAAAACTGGAACGGACAGAAGAAAATCTTCTGCGTCTCAATGATATTACAAGCGAAGTGGAACGAAACATTCGCTATGCGGAAAAACAGGCTCAGCGTGCTGAACGTTACAAAGAGCAATTAGAACGACTCAAAACCATTGAAATTCAAAAAGCTTTCTTTGAAACTGGAAAACGAGACGAAGCGCTTAACCTAATCGCCATCGAGCGCCAAGAACAAGAAACAGCGCTTAACATTTTAGAAGAGCAAGTTTCCGAGCAAAATACATCTGCCCATCAATTAGAAGAAATCGTGCAAAAACTTGAAGAATCCTTTTTTGAACACGAGAATAGGCGTTCAGAAACAAGGCAAGCACTAACCGTACTTGAAAGCCAGGAAAATTTTAAGCGCGAAAAAATTGGATTTCTACAATCAAACGGTGAAAAGCTTTCGGCCGAACTTGAATCTCTCATCAAACGACTTGAGTTTCTCAACCTAGAATTTGGACCCAAAATCAAGGAACAGCATGAGCTTAAAACAGCCATTGAGCAACTTGAACTTGAGCAAAAAAGACTGGAACAAGGTTCAGAAATTTCCAAAGGCGCAAGCGATGTAGAAACAGACAACCTTGCCTACCATCAGGCTCACCTCTTTGATTTGGCAAGGCAAGTTGCGGAACTCAAGAACTCCCTTAGCAAAAATCATATTCAAATGATTGCACTCAAGCAAAAACAAGCCGGCTTACAAGAGTCTCAAGCCAGACTCCTTGAAACCAAACACTTGTTAAACGAACGGCAAATAGAATCGGGGGGGAGCTTGTCTATTTATGAAGACAAGCTTAGTGATTCACAGAATCGTTTAAATCAATTTGTAAAAGAAAAAGAGGCTCTGGAAGGCTCGCTGAAAGCGACGCGAGAAGAAGTCGCGGAGGTAGGTTCGAAAAAATCAAAGCTTCAAAATCAACTTATTTTACTCGAAGAGTTAAATGAACTTCACGGACCAGATCCCAAAAAAATTGTAGCCGAATATGGTGCCCAACCTGGCATTGTAAAAACACTTTTAGATGTCATCGAAATCCAGCCAGGATATGAATTGGCGCTAGAGGCCGCACTTGCTGATTCTGTGAAGGGGGTTGTTGCCGAAAATATTGAGACGGCGGTTCAGCTTTTTGATTCGATCAAGAAGTCGGGTTCCCATCGCGCTACTATTTTTATCAAAGACCGGGCGGTTATGAATGGGGCGTTATCCAGAGATCCCGAGGCGGACAAGCATCCGCTGATCGAAAAAAGGTTGTGGGATGTCATCCAAGTGCACGAAGGCTATAAGGCAATCCTTGGAAATTTGATCGGCAAATTTTACGTGATATATGATATCACCACGGAAAGCATTAACCAACTTTCCTCGCTTGCCGAGCGGATTAAATTGGTTTCGAAATCAGGCGCTATCTTTGGACCTGAATTTCAAATCACTTTACGGAACGGCGGTTATACCCCTGAACGAAGCGCTCTCGCTCGAATGAGGGAAGTAGGCCGGCTCTCTAAAGAGATCCAAGAAATTTCTGAACAAGAAGACAACTTTCGAAAACTGGTTCAAGATAAAGAATCGCGCTTAGAATGCGTTAAAGAAAAGGAAGCAAATTTAAAAGAAAAGTCCACCGATGTACAGGCTTGTTTAGAACGAAGCCGCGGCAGCATGGTAAGCCTTAAAGAATATTTAAGACAGATTGAAGAAGAATTGGACCTGATCGCTCGAGAAAACAAACAAAATGAAAAGGAATTGGGAGAACTGAATGTGCAAGAGCAGGATCTTAGTCAGCGCCTTGAAAGATTACAAACTGAAGAAACGAGCGCGCAGAGCGAGTTAGACCAACTAAAAAACAGGAAAGAAAATTGGGAACGCGATCTTGCCAACATCACATCCAAACGGCAAATTTTACTTGAAAAATATGAGACGTTGAACCAGTCTGTTAAGTTCTTAAATCAGCAAGTAAATGAGAATCGAGAACGGAATCGCATTCTTACTGAAGAACAGAAAACGGCTTTTGATCAGAGTGAACAATTAACAACGGAACTCGAGACTTTCAAAGAAGAAAAAGACAAATTGAATCAAATACTCGTCGAGCGTTCAGTTGAAGTTGAAAGAATTAAGCGCGAGAGAAACGATTTGATTTTGAAACGCAATCAAGCCCTTGATCATTCTCGCGAAACCATTCGAGAACTGGAACAGATGAAGCAAAAAATCCACGAGTACAGTTTGAAGCAGATGGAACTTAATCATCAAAAAAGTTCCATTGCCCAAGATTTGCTCAGCCGGTATAAAATTTCGCTTTCCAATTTGGATCCGAAAACCCACGAGCTTTCCGAAGATCAGTTAAACGAACTGGATTCAGAAATTGAGTCCTTGGGCGAAAAATTGGATGCCTTTGGCACTGTGAACTTACTGGCCATTGATGAATATCAAGAACTAAAGTCGCGTTATGAATTCATGCTCAATCAGAAAAAAGATCTTATCGAGGCGCGCGACTCGCTACTTGAAGCCATTCGGAAAATCAATCACACCACCAAAAAACTGTTCGAAGAAACCTTAGCGAAGGTCCGGGAGTCATTCCGCGAATATTTCAGGACTCTTTTTGGGGGAGGGCAGGCGGATTTGATTTTACTGGACGAGGAACATCCGTTTGAATCTGGATTGGATATCGTGGCAAGGCCTCCGGGAAAAAAACTTCAGCATATTACACTCCTCTCCGGCGGAGAAAAAGCCCTGACCGCAATTGCTTTGCTCCTATCGCTTTTTGCGGTAAAGCCTTCGCCGTTTTGTGTGTTGGACGAAGTGGATGCTCCACTTGACGAAGCAAATAACGACCGGTTTTTAAATGCTTTAAAGCCATTCCTAAACTCAACTCAATTTATTATTGTGACCCATTCCAGAAAAACGATTGCAATGGGCGACGTGTTATATGGGGTTACGATGCAGGAGCCCGGAGTTTCTAAATTAGTTTCGGTTCGACTGTCTAAGGAAACCGATAAAATTGAGCATGCAGATCAAGGAGTTGCCAGCGAGTTAAACCAAGTTTTAAATTAAACTTTGAATCTCCCCAATTACATCACTCTATTCAGAATCTTATTAGTTCCTTTCGTCTTTAGTTTCATTGTTTACTACAACAGCGCTCACGAACATTTCAGACCAATTGCGCTCATTCTTTTTATCATCGCCATTGCAACGGACGCATTGGATGGCTTTATCGCAAGAACTTTCAGAAAACGCACAGAATTAGGAACTTTTTTAGACCCCTTTGCTGACAAATTGTTGCTGCTTTCAGCCTTTTTTGGGATTACATTTTCAAACACTTTTATTCTCAAACCCCCGCTCTGGATTGTAATCATTATTGTATTCAGGGATTTATTCATCATCTGCGGCCTTGCTATTATTTTTTTAACGACCAATCAAATACGTATTCAGCCTAACCTCGTTGGAAAGCTGACGACCTTTTTTCAAATGCTGACGATTTTTGCGGTTTTGGCTAATTGGGACCGTTCTCATGCAATTTGGTACATCGCAGCTTTTCTCACTATCTTATCCTGTGCTCTCTATCTCATAAAAGGCATTAAGCTTTTAAACAGCCCCTCCGCAACTTGAGTGGTTTTTTGGGCCAAAATAAAGCTTGACACCTTTTAGAATTTAATTAATAATCAACTCGGTTTGATAAAAAATAAATTCCTCCTTCCCCATGCAACCGCAGGTAAACCATGGAAAATCAGCTACTTTATGAGTTTTTTCGCAACAAGGACGAGAGTATACAAATTAGTTTAAGCGAGTATAAGCAACGGAAGTACATTGACTTACGAATTTTTTTCAAGCCAAAGGGCGAAGATGGGTTCGTCGCGTCAAAGAAAGGAATTACGATTGCCGTTGAGCTCCTCCCTGAACTTAAGAAGGGGATTAGCCTTTGCGAGAAGAACCTAATGGCTTGCGTCGAAAAATGAGTCATTAATATACAACTTTCCCTTTACAAACAAGAGCTAAGTCTGTATAATCACACCTCTTAGAAAAAAGGAGTGGTTTATGTCCGCAAAAAAGCGAGTTGAGGGAAAGCGTGAGAAGAAAGAGAATCCAATGGATAAAATTTCACAAGAGAAGCAAAAGGCACTTCAACTAACCCTCCATCAAATCGAGAAGCAATTTGGAAAAGGCGCCATCATGACCCTCAGCCAAGAGCGGTTGGGAGATATTGCCGCCATTTCAACCGGAGCGATAACCCTCGACATCGCAACAGGAATAGGGGGCGTACCCCGAGGACGCGTTGTAGAAATTTTTGGGCCGGAGGGAAGTGGAAAGACAACCCTCACTTTGAGTATTGCGGCACAAGTCCAAAAACGAAGCGGAGTTGCTGCCTTTATTGATGCGGAACATGCGCTGGATCCAGGATATGCAAAAAAGATCGGCGTTAAATTGGAAGATTTGCTTATCTCGCAACCTGACTCTGGAGAACAAGCTCTTCAAATTGTAGAAATGCTTGTCCGCTCAAACGCTCTGGACCTTATTGTCATTGACTCTGTCGCTGCGCTTACGCCTAAGTCTGAAATCGAAGGGGAAATGGGAGACGCCCAAATGGGTCTTCAAGCCCGACTCATGTCACAGGCGCTTCGAAAGCTGACGGCCATCATCAATCGGTCCAAAACGTGTATTATCTTCATCAATCAACTTCGACAAAAAATCGGAGTGATGTTCGGCAATCCTGAAACGACGCCGGGAGGGAAAGCGCTTAAATTTTACGCTTCGATGCGATTTGATATCCGCCGAATTGGCTCAATCAAAAAGGGGGAAGAAGTAACCGGAAACCGCGTGAGAATCAAAATCGTAAAGAATAAGTGCGCGGCGCCCTTTAAGGCTGCGGAATTTGATATCATGTTTGATGAAGGAATTTCACGTTCCTCTAGCATTATTGATCTTGCCCTTCAACATCAAGTTTTAGAAAAATCTGGATCTTGGATTGCCTATAACAACGAAAAGCTAGGGCAAGGCCGTGAAGCGGTTCGCTATTTCCTGAAGGACAATCCTAAGTTGCTGGATGAAATTGAGGTCAAGGTAAAAGAGAAATTGCTCGCCGGTTCTTCAACAGACACCCATTCAGTTGACGAACCTGCCGTTTCTTCCGAGTCGGAAGCGTAATACTTTCACTGGAAAGGCGATTAGATACGGCGGATAACCCTCCGCCGTATTTTTTCTTTATGGAATTAACAATCAAAAACAATTCCCAATTTAAACAAGGTTATTTGTACGCTATCCGGTTGCTTGCTGCCAGCAAAAAAAGCGAGCGAGAAGTTTCTAAACGGCTCGAGGAAAAAGGTTATTCAAAAGAAACTATTAACCAAGTGCTTAACGAATTGATAAGCCAAAAAATTTTGAGTGACCAAAAATTGGTTGGGGAAACGATCCAAAACGCGATCCATGCAAAGCGATACGGCCGAAGGCGAATCTTCATGGAACTTAAAAAAAGAGGGATTCCGTCTCCCGAAATTGAAAAAGCGCTCGAAGATTACCCAAAGACATTGGAACGCGAAACTGCATTTGGCCTAGCGCGCGACCGGTGGATAAAGCTGGAAAAAGTGGAGTACCAAAAAAGAAAAAAAAGGCTTTACGATTTTCTTTTAAATCGAGGTTTTGACTTTGAGCTAGCCAGAGAAATCGTAAACCAAATGCGATCGGATATAAATGAAAACATCTGAACTCAGAAAACGATTCCTCGACTTTTTTAGAACGAAGGAGCACACCATCGTCAAGAGTGATTCTCTGGTGCCGCGAAATGACCCCACGCTTTTATTTACCGGTTCCGGAATGAATCAATTTAAAGATTACTTCCTGGGGCTCAGAACTGATTTAAAACGGGCCGCCTCGGTTCAAAAATGTCTTCGAACAGGAGATTTAGATCGAGTGGGGAAGACACCTTACCACCACTCATTCTTTGAAATGCTCGGAAATTTTTCATTTGGCGATTACTTCAAAGAAGAGGCGATTGATTGGGCATGGGAATTTCTGACGAAGGAACTTAACCTTCCGTCCGACCGGCTCTATGTGAGTGTTCATGAAAAAGACGATGAAGCATTCGAGATTTGGAATAAAAAAATCGGGGTCCCGAAGAAGCTGATTGCCAGACTTGGAGATCTAAGTAACTTCTGGCCTGCAAATGCACCAAAATCGGGGCCGAATGGCCCTTGCGGACCTTGTTCTGAAATTTTCTTTGATCAAGGCACAAATTATTCCGGAGCTACTAATCAATTTTGGTCCGAAGATGAATCAGGCCGCTACGCAGAAATTTGGAATTTAGTCTTCACGCAATTTGAACGCCAAGAAGGTGGAAAACTCGTTCCATTAAAAGCAAAAAATATTGATACCGGCATGGGTCTTGAGCGACTTGCTTGCGTACTTCAAAAGAAAAAAATGAATTATGAAATCGATATCTTTAGATCAATCAATGATGATGTGAGCCGTAGTTTAAATCTTGGGAAAAATCCTACTCCGCTCGAATCCCTTTATGCCATCAGCGATCATGTTCGGGCGGTTGTATTTGCAATTTCAGATGGCGTAATTCCGGCTAACGAAGGAAGAGGTTATGTCATTCGAAAGCTGATTCGAAGGGCATTATGGAGAGGACAGGAGCTCTTAAATTCCGTTCAAATTCAAAAGCGACTTGAAAAACCTTTTCTTTACAAAACGGTTCCGACGGTGGTTGAAATCATGGGTGATACTTATCCAGAATTAAAATTAGGAGAAGCAAGTGTAAAGGAAGTCCTCAGGAGCGAAGAGGAGCGCTTCTTAAATGCCCTTCAGACGGGTCTTGAAATTCTCGAGAAAAATTTGGAATCAATGAAAGGCGCAAAAAAATTGCCGGGTAAATTCGTGTTCGAACTTTACGACACCTATGGTTTTCCAGATGAACTGACTCGCGCAATTGCCCAAAAATCCGGATTAGAAATTGATGAAATCGGATTTCAAAAACTATTAGATGAGCAGCGGAAACGTGCGAAGTCGGCCAGCAAGCTTGCCAGTACCATTTTCGCAGCTTCCGATATTAATGAAGATTTGCTGAAGTTACCCGAAACCAGGTTTTTGGGTTATCAAACTTTGGAAGCGGACGGTAAAGTCCTTTGGTCTTTTTTTTCTAACCAAGAAGGTGCCATTGCGTTGGATCAAACTCCTTTTTATCCAGAGGGCGGAGGACAAGTGGGTGATAGCGGCACGTTAGAAGGCCCCGAATTTAAATTTGTAGTTTCTGACACACAAAAGAAAGAACGGGTGATTCTCCATCATGGAAAGCTCATTTCAGGAAAAGTAAAAGTGGGAGAATCCTGTAAAGCAAAAGTGAACCGAGAAAATCGTGAAGCGACCAAACGAAACCATACCGCAACTCATCTCCTTCAAGCCGCGCTCCGTTCCGTCTTGGGCACTCATATTCGCCAAGTCGGGTCGCTAGTGAACCCCGAAAAGCTCAGATTCGATTTTACCCATGGAAAACCACTCTCCGAAAATGAAATCAAACAAGTGGAAGAATGGGCGAACCAAGCCATATTGGACAACCTGGCCGTCGAAGTGAACGTCCAAAATTATGAATCTGCAATGAAAAGCGGAGTCCTTGCCTTTTTTGGGGATAAATATGGAGATGAAGTCCGAGTCATCGAAGTACCGGGTAAAAGCAAAGAACTTTGCGGGGGAACGCACTGCCATCAAACTGGCGAAATCGGGGCATTTGTGATTACAAGCGAATCGTCTATTGGAAGCGGAACAAGGCGAATTGAGGCGATTACAGGCCTCAATGCGATTCACTATGTTAAACAGCTTAATCAGACGCTCAATCAAATAGCAAACACTTTGAAAGTGAACCCAGATCAATTGGGGGAACGCGTTGAAAAGATTCAAAAGAAACTCAAAGAATTAGATCGTCCTGGGATTTCCGCCTCACGTAAAGCGATCGATTCGGAAAAATTAATCGACTCTGCAGAAACCGTTGGAAAAATAAAATTAATTGCTCAAGTAGTCCCAGACGAAGGAATCGAATTCCTAAGGCATTTGGCCGATCAAGTGAGAGCTAAAGCGAAAGAAAGCGTTTTGGTTTTCTTTTCAACCAAAGATTCTAAAGTCAATTTCTTGATCGCGTTAACGAAGGATCTTTTGTCTTCCAAATTGGACGCCCAAGAATTGGCCAAAAAAGCGGCGCCACTCATCGATGGCAGCGCTGGTGGGCGAAAAGATTTAGCACAGGGCGGAGGACGAAATCCTCGCGGAATTGATCAAGCCATGAAAATGATCTCAAATCTAGTTCGGGATTTAAAATGACGCAACCCATTATTGCTTGGGATAAACAAGCTCCGAAAAAAATCGGCCGCTTTTACGGCTACGAAGTGGACAAGGACCTGTTCAAAAAAGTAAATCGGATTCTTCAAGAAGTGAAAACACGTGGAGATCAAGCGATCATTCGATACACGCGTAATTTTGACGGCATTGAACTTCCGCTCAAACGGCTTGCGGTAAGTGAGGGCGACATCAACCGTGCTTATGAGAAAATCCATTTCGAATTTGTACCGCTCCTAAAACAAATCCGGGATAACGTTAAAACCTATTATGAATCAGAACTAAAAGAATCGTTTTCGATCAAGGGCAAAGATGGGATTTATCTTGGAAAACAATATCGCCCTATTGAACGTGTCGGAGTTTATATTCCAGGCGGTACCGCACCGCTTGTCTCGACCGTTTACATGACTGTGATTCCAGCTAAAGTGGCGGGCGTGAAAGAAATTTCAATCGCGACGCCACCCAATCATGAAACGGGCGAAATTGATCCTCATATTCTTGTGGTAGCTAATCTTTTGGGCGTCAAAAAAATTTATCGCATGGGAGGCGCTCAAGCGATTGCTGCATTCGCGTTCGGGACTCGAACGATCCAAAAGGTCGATAAAATTGTAGGGCCCGGAAATCAATATGTGACAGAAGCAAAAAGGCAGGTCTACGGCTTTGTAGATATCGATATGGTCGCGGGACCAAGTGAAGTCGCCATTCTGGCCGACGCAGAAGCCAATTCCAATTATGTGACTTGCGATTTGCTTGCGCAGGCCGAGCACTTTGGGGGAACTTCTTATTTGGTAACCAATTCAAAAAAATTGGCGGAACTTATCCGAAAACGGGTTGAAAATTGCACGGTCATAGTGGTGAAAAATCTCAAGGAAGGATGCGAAGCCGTCAATGAAATTGCGCCTGAACATCTTGAAATCATGACTCAGAAACCGGAATCGTTGCTGAAATACATCACTCATGCCGGCGCTGTTTTTCTGGGATCTTATTCGCCAGCCGTAATCGGAGATTATATTGCAGGGCCAAGCCACGTTCTACCAACAAGCGGAACGGCACGTTATTTTTCGCCTTTAAGTTCTGCCTCGTTTGTAAAAGGAATGCAAGTGATTAGCTATACGAAGGACGCACTTTCAAAAGTCCGGGAAGCCATCCGCAAATTAACGGAAATGGAAGGCTTAATTCTTCACCGAATTTCAATCGAATCGCGTTTTATTAACTCATCTAAAAATACAGGAGATGGAAAGGAAAAAACAAATGCCTAAAACAAAACAGAAGGCAACAGTTCTGCGCAAAACCCAAGAGACTCAAATCCGAATTTCACTTTCGATCGACGGAAGCGGAAAATCTCAAATCAAAACGGGTTTGCCTTTTTTAAATCACATGTTAACCAGCCTTGCCAAGCATGGATTATTCGACTTAGAGGTAAATGCAAAAGGGGACTTGGAAGTTGATATTCATCACACCAACGAAGATATCGGAATCGTTTTAGGACAGGCCTTTGCCAAAGCGCTTGGAAAAAAAGAAGGGATTCGCCGCTTTGGTTTCTTCAGCATTCCGATGGATGAGGCGCTTGTAAGAGTAAGCCTCGATTTTTCGGGACGACATTCATTTTTAGTCTTGAAAACGAAAGGGGTCAAATTCTCGAGACTTGAAACTTATTCTTTTCATGATGCCACCGAATTTCTTCGTGCGTTCGGTCAGCATGCTGGAATCAATCTGACCGTCGAAATTGTGAACGGCGAAGATTCCCACCATATTATCGAAGCAATGTTTAAAGCTACGGCAAAAGCACTTGATATGGCGACGCAGCGCGACGAACGCGTCAGAGGCGTTCCTTCTACAAAAGGCGCTCTTTAAACAAAAACGAAAAAAATGAAATCAAATGGCGTAATCGGCATCGTTGACTATGGAATGGGAAATCTACGGAGTGTGAGCAAAGCCGTAGAACATCTTGGGGGCTCCGTCTATGTGGGCAACGATCCCAAAAAATTGGAGCGCGCAAAAAAAATAATCCTGCCCGGCGTAGGAGCTTTTGGCGATGCGATGCGTGAATTAAAAAAACGTTCTCTGATTTTACCGCTTCAAAACGCCGCTCGGAAAGGTAAGTTGATCTTGGGCGTATGTCTGGGGCTTCAGCTTTTTTTTGAACGCAGTCAAGAAAGTCCTTCCGTCAAAGGTCTGGGCCTTTGGAAAGGTTCGGTCAAACGGTTCAAAAATCAAAGGAAGCACAAGCTTAAAATTCCTCACATGGGCTGGAATCAAGTTAGATTTAAAAAAAGGACCCTGCTTTTATCAAACGTAAAAAATGAGGATTATTTTTATTTCGTTCATTCGTTTTACGCTCAGCCAGAGGACCGGAATTTAATCGTCGGAGAAACTGACTATGGAATCCGGTTCCCATCGGTACTGGCGTCGCGCAACGTTTTGGCGGTACAGTTTCATCCGGAAAAAAGCCAAAACGCAGGGCTCCAGATTTTAAAAAATTTCATTGACTTATAACCATGTTAATTATTCCAGCCATTGATCTCCGCGACGGCAAGGTCGTGCGGTTAACGAAAGGAGCTTTTGACCGAGAAACCGTATATTCTCAATCTCCCGCAGATGTCATGCAAAAATGGCAGCGGGAAGGCGCCAAATTGGTGCACGTGGTTGATTTAGACGGCGCCAAAGAAGGGGCAAGGCAGAATCTAGGTTCGCTTAAAAATATCGTCGCAGTAGCCAAGATTCCGATCCAGTTCGGCGGAGGACTTAGAACGTATGAAGCCGTCCAAGAAGTTCTTCAAATCGGCGTATGGCGAGCGGTATTGGGAACGAAAGCGCTCGATACAGACCTCATCACCAAACTAGTTCAGAAATTCAAAGAGAGGATCGCCGTAGGCATTGACATTCGAGATGGGGTTATTCAAACCCACGGCTGGCAGTCGTCCGAACAAAATATCAAGCTTAGGGATTTTTGCCGCCAGATTGAAAAAGTAGGGGTTAAAACGATTATTTGTACCGATGTTTCGCGCGATGGTACGTTAAGAGGGCCGAATCCGAAGTTTCTTCAAATGGTTTTGAAGACAGCCCAAGTCAATGTAATAGCGTCTGGCGGAATTTCTGATCTTTCTGATCTGAAAGCTCTCCTCCGAATTAAAGCATCAAATCTCGAAGGAATAATCGTTGGCAAAGCGCTTTATGAGGGGAAATTCACGCTTCAACAGGCCATTGAGCAATTAGGAATGTAAGAACATGCTTCAAGATTTGGTACACGATGTAGTCGAAGCCAGGGAATGGTCATGGTCCGTGGTTGGGCTTATTGTGATTTTAACAGGGCTTTTAATTCGTGGGGTCCTCCTCAGGGGTATCCTTCGCGGAATTAAAATCCGGAATCGAAGTTGGTATAGCCGAACGCAAAAACATTACCAGAAACGCGCATTGGTCGGTTGGATTTTTTTTATTCTTTTTGCTGCGGGGATTACTTTATTTTGGAGGTTTGAAACGGTTTTTTTAAAATATTTGAGTTCTTTTAAATGGCTCGTGATTTTCACCTCATTTTTGTTGTTAAGTCTTTTCCTTCACCTCCGCGCTTATGCCAGCGCGATTGTAGAATCGGTCGAAGAAAATATCGCTGCGGATAAGGATATTTAATGTTCACCCGGCGAATCATCCCTTGTCTTGATGTGAATCGGGGACGGGTGGTAAAGGGAATTAAATTTGTCAACTTGCGCGATGCGGGAGATCCGGTTGAATGTGCAAAAGCCTACGACCGAGCCGGAGCCGATGAGCTCGTCTTTCTAGACATCACGGCTTCGCACGAGGCAAGACCCATTATGCTTCGCATGGTGGAAAAGGTCGCGGAATCCATTTATATCCCCTTTACGGTGGGAGGAGGAATCCGAACTTTGGAAGATATCCGCGCTCTTTTAAAGGCAGGATGCGATAAGGTTTCGCTCAACACGGCTGCGGTAGCTCACCCGCAATTTGTTTACCAAGCAAGCCGGCGATTTGGGAGCCAGTGCGTCGTGGTCGCAATTGATGCAAAGCAAAAGTCAAAAAACGCATGGCAAGTTTATACGCACGGAGGCAGATATCCCACAAAATGGGATGTCATCAAATGGGCGAAACACGTGGCGAAACTAGGAGCCGGAGAAATTCTTCTCACGAGTATGGACCGGGACGGAACGCAAGATGGTTACGATGTCCAACTCACGCGCAAAGTAAGTGAGGCGGTTCCCGTTCCTGTAATCGCTTCGGGCGGCGTAGGATCGCTTCAGCATCTTTATGAAGGCTGCGTGAAGGGGAAAGCAGATGCGGTTTTAGCCGCTTCTATTTTTCATTTTGGAACCTATACGATTCAACAAGCCAAACGTTATTTGGCGCAAAAAGGAATTTCTGTTCGTCTTAACCAAGGGGATGCATGATTAAATTTAAATTTGATCAAAACGGTTTAATGCCAGCCATCATTCAAGATTATAAAAATGATGAAGTATTGATGCTAGCTTATGTCAATGAGAACGCGATTAAGCAAATGCTTAAAATTGGAAAAACTTGTTTTTATTC
This sequence comes from Candidatus Omnitrophota bacterium, assembly GCA_016206955.1. Lineage (GTDB taxonomy): Bacteria > Omnitrophota > Omnitrophia > Omnitrophales > Danuiimicrobiaceae > 01-FULL-45-10b. The sequence goes on along the minus strand of JACQQO010000126.1, from coordinate 1,840 downwards.
AAGATCGCGAAAAACTTATTGGATCAAAGGAGAAACCTCTGGCCACATTCAGCAAATCAAAACAATTTCGACGGATTGCGATCGCGATACCCTTTTGATTCAAGTGAAACAAATTGGCGGAGCCTGCCATCTGGGTTATCGAAGCTGTTTCGTGCACCAATTGGATTCAAAGGGCAAGATCAAAAAAATAACACAAAAAAAGATATTCGATCCCCAAAAGGTTTACTAAAACTTCTGATGATTGAACCGAATTACACCGAATTCAAAAAGCTGGCAAAACGCGGCAATATCATTCCGGTTGTTTGTGAATTTCCGGCCGATTTGGAAACGCCAGTTTCCATTTTCCTTAAAATCGCACAAAGGAAGGAACATGCCTTTTTGCTTGAATCGGTTGAGCTGGAGGAAAAATTGGGGCGTTTTTCAATCATCGGAATGGATCCAGATTTGATTCTGAAATATCAAAATGGCCAATGTCATATTTCAGATCGAAAAAAGAAATCCAACCTAAAAGGAGATTTGCTCGGAATCGTTCAACATATTTTGAAACGTTATCATTTGGCCTCTCCTCATATGGTTTTGCCCCCTTTGGCTGGGGGATTGGTGGGTTATATTGGTTATGAACTCGTCGAGCAATTTGAAGACATAAAACTCAAAATTAAAAAGGGATTGTCTATCCCGGATTCGGTTTTATTTTTTCCCACCAATTTGGTGACATTCGATCATATCAAACACGAGCTTAAATTGATTCATCTGGCTGAGATTAACGGCTCTCTTCAAAGAGCGTATCAGAGAGCGGTTCGCGAATTAAAACGCATGAAACAGAGATTAACGCAACCCGTCGTTGAAAATTCGAAATTTAAAAAGAGCAATGTAAAGAAAATTGAGCTTCGTTCCAATATGGGACAAAGAAAGTTTGAACAGATTGTCCAAACTGCTAAACGGCATATTCGATCAGGTGATTGTATCCAAGTCGTTTTGTCACAACGATTTAACTTGGGATTAGTGCCAGATGGCTTTAAGCTTTTTCGAGCATTGCGTTCCTTAAATCCATCCCCCTATATGTTTTATTTTAAAGACCGTGAATTAACGCTCGTAGGATCTTCCCCTGAAATGCTTGCCAAAAAAACAGATCGAGTGGCTGAAATCAGACCAATTGCAGGCACGAGACCGAGAGGTGAAAATGATCAAAAAGATTTGGCTTATGAAGCAGCTTTGAAAGCGTCGCCAAAAGAAATGGCTGAACACATCATGTTGGTGGATCTAGGCAGAAATGACTTGGGACGAGTTTGCCATCCTCAGAGTGTACGCGTACAGAATTTCGCTCGCGTGGAGCGATATTCACATGTCATGCATCTGGTCAGCGATATTAAAGCCACGCTTAAAAAAGAAAAGAATGCGTTTGATCTTTTGCGTGCGGCATTTCCGGCAGGAACGGTAACGGGAGCTCCTAAAATTCGAGCGATGCAAATTATCAATGAACTTGAAACTGAAAAAAGAGGTCCTTATGCAGGGTCACTTGGATATTTCAGCCTCAATGGTGATATGGACATGTGCATTACGATCCGCACTATTGTCATATACAAAAAGCAAGCATACGTCCAAGCTGGAGCCGGAATTGTCAACGATTCTCGCCCGCACAGAGAATTTCAAGAAACAATCAATAAAGCAAAAGCGTTGTTTAGGGCGGTAGAAAAAAGCCGTAGAATGGATCCGTCATGCTCCTCATGATCGATAACTATGATTCTTTCACTTACAACTTAGTTCAATACTTAAGTGAATTAGGCGAAAGGGTAGTAGTCTATCGAAATGATAAAATTTCCGTTGCAGGCATCCGTAAATT
>JACQQO010000123.1 GCA_016206955.1 Candidatus Omnitrophota bacterium | reverse complement strand
GAGTAAAAGACGTCTCCGACGTAACGGCCGTGCACCTCAATCTTGTGCGTCCTGACCAGGACGAAGGGCGCTCGGGCGAGTTGATCTCTCACGAATTCAAAGGCTTCGTAGCCTTTTTTCTCATCAATCGGAGGTGAGTCGATTTGTGCAAGCCGGATTCTCTGCTCTTTCCACACCTGGAACCCCAGGTCGATTCTCAAAATCAAAGTGTCACCGTCTATGATTCTTTCTACGGCTGACTTGTACACGTACGTGGCCTCCGCGGGACGCTTGAGTTTGAGTTCGGATTTTCGTTTCCCTCCTCCCACATCAAAAGCATCCCGGCGAATGGCGCTCAAAAGCTGGTCGCGAGTCCATCCCTCCTTTTGGGTTTCTTTTTCATACCAGTCGCGAATTTCTTCATTCGGAAGATTTAAGAGCTCCCGGTAGTGAGACCACGTAAGATTTACGCCCCTAGGGGCATGAATCTTGTAAGTTTCATAAAAAAGAACGCTTCGCCTGAGGTGGCTTTCGTCCATCCCAAGGTCTTCGGCTAAGTCTTCCAAGATGGAGTCGCCGTAGTTGGCGTTTTCTGTGAGCTTTTCTTCAGTGATTCTCTTCCCAAGCGCCCAGGTGGTCTCGATGAGTTCCTGAGCAGCGGCTTTCTGGGCCCGCGCTTTCCCCTCCTCGAGAATGGTCCGAAGGTCGGTCAGGAGCTTTTTGTAACTTGAATCGGTTAAGACGGTGGTCTGGGGCATGGCCTCATCTCCTAGGGGTTAATTGGGAAAGTCTTTGACTTCAATGGAATCTTTTTTAAGGGTCAGCTGAAGCATTTGTTTGGCGCGCCATTTAAGCTGCTTCACCCAGTCTTTGGGAAGGGTGAGCATGTAGGTGTAATCGCCGGTCACGAGGAGCTTCCGCTTGGCTTTTGGATTCGATCGCATATGCTTCATAGGAGCTATATAGGATGGATGAGTGGAAAAGTCAAGAGATGAATTGAAGGGCTAAAAACGCAAACGGTATTGTTGTAAATAGTACCGGTTAAATTTGCGGCTGAATTAATCGTGCATATATACAATGGTACCAAATGTGTGTTTCATTTAAACACGGCTTTGGTTTTGGGGTGGAGGAGGAACAGAAACGCGGCCCAAAAAAATAAGACAATCGCAATCGTATAAAAGTATCCCCAAAAGCCGAAGACGGTTTTACTAAATGGAATCAATCCAAAGATAGTTCCTAAACAAACAAAGCGAATCTTCTTCCAATATTTGGTCTCAAAAACAATAATCCCAAAGCTGCAACCACACCAAGTGAAGCCCCGACTATTCCTTCCGGCGGAAGCCCGTGACTTCGAAACCAATCGGCGAATGCGTAACTCACGACGCTTTCCAAAATCATCAAGATAGCAATAAGACGTGTCCAAAATTTAATCCATTTCGCTTCTTCTTGGGTTAAAACCGGGGGAAGTCTTCTCGGTATTGGGGATGAGCCAAACGCTTCTTTGACATCCGGTGTGAGAAGGAAGGTAAAAAGACCGATATAAAATAAGGCTGAAATGGAGAAATAAATCTGGCGGAAACGATTCGGCTCGACCACCGTGTTAATGTAAGTCAAAGCAATAGCTCCAAAGATCAAAAAACCCACGAAAAATAAACTCATCTTTCGCATGGCATAAATCCGCTTGCCGAAGGCAAGAGCCAAACCAAATCCGGTACTAATGATAATACTCTCTAATGGGGATTTGATTAAGAACATGGAAAGGCCGGCCAAAGCCATTCCTAGTCCCCAGATTTTAATCCAAATGTCTATGGATTTCGCTGCGTTTGGCTTATCGAAAGAGGTCTCATTCATTTTCAAAATCAAAGGAAGAAAGGATGTACGGGGGACTGTCCCCTGAGAAGCGGGGACAGTCCCTATTTTTTCGGGATTGACGAGCAGTGGTAAAGGGTTCAAAAGTACGGGATCTACGGCAAAAGGATCGGTGGTTTTCATGAGCTGTTGAAGCGAATCGAAGTCCAAGACCCGATGATCAAAAAACATACCTGTTGCCTGGCACTTGTCTCGCCCAGCCTAATCCCCAAGCCCCTAACGTCGGGGATTCCCAATCATCTTCCACAAATCGAATGTCATACTGCTCGACCGGAATTCCCACATATCTTAAGCTATCGAGGTAAAGATCCTGCGCGTTGCTGGGCGAAGGTTTCAAAATGACTTGGTATTGATAATAATGCTGGGTTCT
>JACQQO010000128.1 GCA_016206955.1 Candidatus Omnitrophota bacterium | reverse complement strand
TCGGAATCATCCATGAAAATTTTTGTGAAGGTCAAACCCAACGCGAAGGAAAACCGAGTGGAAAAGCTCGATGAAAACCACTTTAAAATTGCGGTCAAAGCTCCTCCGAAAAATGGAAAAGCCAATCAGGCGGTAATCGAGGTGTTGAGTGAATATTTTCAACTTCCTCAATCCCGCCTTTCGATTGCAAGAGGACAAACTTCAAAATCAAAGGTAGTCATACTTTTGTAATTCAATTTTAACTATGCGAAAACGCATTTTTCTTGTACCTATTTTTTCTGTTTACTTCACGATGCTTCCGTCGGTATTTTCTGCATACACTTATGATACTTCGCGAGATTTTGAAAGACAAATTCGCGATCAAACGTATGTAGTTTCTCGTGCCTTAAGTGGCCATGAGGTAGAACTGAAGGGTGGAAAAATCATTCAGTTGAATGGGGTTCGGGCGCCTGACGGAAGATTTCCCGAACAATTAGACACCGAATCTAAGCTCCTTGAGATTGATCCTGACTGGTACAAAAGTTACGCCGAGAAGAGCCGCCGTTATCTTGAAGATCTTCTCCGCGGTAAAGAGGTCGCCTTAGAGTTTGATTCCGATTACAACTATTTGTTTTTACCACCTCCTGGCAGGAATCGGCTCGGAGATGAGTTGATTGATGAGAATGGGAATGAATACATGGATCATCCTGGAATCGTTTATGATGAACGAACCGGTTTTCTTTTCGTTAACGCGATGCTCATCAGGAATGGGTACGCAAACGTGAGCGTTGAAAATCGAATTGAGTTTGCAAGATTACGCAATGAGGCAAGAGCCGCTGGAAGAGGAATTTGGCTGATGCATCGCGGCAATAGTTTTTTGCGATCTGACGGCACGATTTGGGTCGAGCGGCAGGGTATTCAATGTGAGGATCGAATTTTAAGCACAAGTTATCGAGACTATTTCAGCCGGCGAAACATCGAAATTCATGAAACACTAGAGACAGAAGCAACCGGCGAAGTATTTTGTCAAGCTTGCGGTTGTCCCACGGGAGAAGTTATACTGTTCCGTATCAACGCCGAAAATCTCGATTTTTTTGTGAATGCCGGTTTTGAGCCTACGCGTTCTCCTTATATCAGCGACTCCCCAAAGTGGGAAAGGCTTGAAAAAGAAGCGGTTACTGTTTCAAAAGAAGATGAGAAAGTGACTGTTCCGAAAGAAGATTTGACCGTTCGACGATGACCAGATTAGCTTTGATAACCTTGAGGAGGAATCGATGGCTCACTATGTGGTGTTAGCAAATTTTACCGATCAAGGAATTCGTGGAGTGAAGGATACGACGAAGCGGGCGAAAGCGTTTCGCGAGATGGCTGAAAAAATGAATGCGAAGATCAAAGATATTTATTGGACGCTTGGAAGCTATGACGTGGTGTTAACCATGGAAGCGCCCAATGACGAAACGGCGGCCGCACTTCTTTCAAAAGCGGGATCTTTAGGAAATTTGAAGTCACAAACGCTCCGCGCATTTGATGAAAGAGAAATGGATCAGATCCTTGCAAAAATTCCGTAATGGTCCGAAGGGAAGATTCCGTTTGGATTGGGTCGATTGAAAACAATTTTACAATTTCTAAGTGGATGCATTTTTAAAAATTCGGGATCACCAAATAAAAAATCGATTTCACGATCCGGAAATTTGACGCGATGACTTTGAATGAATGGATTTTGATTATCCCATGTAACTCGCGGACTGGTTGGATCAGCCAGTTCTAACAAATTTTGATAAGTCCTTTTCTTAATTTCTCTTACGGTTTCACTTTCCTGCGTATCATTAAAATCCCCAGCTAAAAGGATTGGATATTTCTCTTTTTTGAGCTCCTCAAGCAGCTCATTGATTTGCAAAAGCCGTGTTTTGGCATCCTCCGGCCGCCAAGAGAGGTGGGTGTTGGCGATGACGAATGGATTGGATTTTGCCTCGAGGCCTGCGATGACGGCGCGGCGGTCTTCTTTTTCAATTTGTGAGGCCGCACAATACTTCAACACGCGCTCTGCGAAGAAAGGGAATCGGCTGATTGTGACAAGACCAGCTTCGTAGGCTGAAAGAGTATGCGAAAAGCCAAGGTATTTTTTAATTCGCTCCGTGAGTTCTTCATCGAGCACCTCTTGGAGGCAAATGAGATCCGGATGAAGCCGGTTCAGTTCCTCCAGAAAAAAATTCCAGCGTTCTTTATAAGGCCCGTATCTTCCCCATGTGTTGAGCGTCACAATTTTCTTGGTGTCATTCTACAAAATTTATCGTTTTGCCGCTACCATTTGTCTGACTCCATTTTCTATACACCCAAGCTATTGTGCCCCCTTAAAATTTCTATCAAAAAAGTGGTTTTGGAGTTGAATGAAATTTTTCTTTTTGCTATAAACTTTGTCGCGGTTTTAAGTTG
>JACQQO010000119.1 GCA_016206955.1 Candidatus Omnitrophota bacterium | reverse complement strand
GAATTAAAACCTGCAGAAGCTCCTCCACACAAGAAACTCAAGAAAGTTGCCCGTATGACGCTAGCCGAAGTGGAAACCGAGATCAAATCCGTGAAAGAAAAAATGGGCGGCTTTCAATCCAATTTCGCCCGCCATTTACTCGCCCGCAAGAAAGAACTTTCCGCAGGAAAATAATTTCCTTGTCTTCATCCTAGATTTAATTCGGCCTTTGCTATTCTGAGCAGGTGCCTTCCGTTTACAATCAATTTCTGAAGCCGCGGCCGAGGATCCACAGGACTCACGGCAGGGTATACAGGATGAATTTCTTTGCGGACAGGGAAATGTTCAGCCAGATACTTTAATTCATCAGACGTTCGCGCGGCGTAAACTTGCCTCCGATACGTTTTGAGTGAAGCGAGGTATTGGGACCAGCTTTCGATCTTGGCCTGAACAGACGAAAGCATTTGAATCTTCAACGTCTTGAGGTAAATACGAACGTCACTTTCTAATCTTTCATTTAAATAAGTGTCGCTTTTTTTGAGGAAGGTTTCAATTTTTCCTCTCGTTTCCTCACTCAAGTTATCTGAACCGAGAATTGATTCTAATCCCCTCATGACCCGTTTCACATTCTTGACCAATTCTCTGACATCTGATTCAAACTCTCTTTTGATCTCCCTGAAATTAGCCTCAAGCTGACGCGCTTCGATTTGAAGTTCTCCAAGCGTGGCTTTGGCCGTTTCAATCTCTCGATTCGTTCCCATGATCAGAAGGTGGCGAAGCTTTGAAGGATTCTCAATTTCTCTTAGGTTGATTTGATAAGTGTTTTTGGGTTCTGTGAAAATTTTGGTGACAGTTCCCTCGTAATATTTTCTGGGGTGTTCCCCATGTTGGATTACGAGTGAGATATCTGCTCTCCAAATGGGGCAGCCGGTGCCTAAGCAATATATTTCGTCTTTTCTGAATGAAGATTCAATTAGCTTGATGTCTTGCATCCAAATATTTAAATATTTGGTGACGGCAACCACGGCCTCTACTTCCAAGGCCGTTTCGATTAAGAAGACGGAAGGCGGGCGTTCGGGGCCTGCGTCAAACCAGCCTCCCGTAGCGGTTCCAACGTAGTGCTTTTCTCTTTCATTGCCGCCTACTGTTACATCCAAATATCCAGTCCAAGTGGGGCAACCGGTTCCCAAGCAAAAAACAGCATCCTTCCGATGAATAAAGTGAATATCGATTACATCCTCTGGATGAACGCCGAGATAGGCGGCCACAGCTTCTTTGGTTCCTTCAGGGCTGTCATCTTTGGGATCAGAGAGATTTGTCTCGGATGAAAGAAATGCACTTGTCGGTTCTTGAACAATGGTTTCGGGAGCCGCGGGTTCAGGAACAGCGTCAAAAGATTCGGTTGGAATAGCAGTTGTATTTTGAATGACGGGTTCGGAGGCAAGTGAGAAGGGAACTTCAAAGAAAGTGAAAGAAACGATGAGTAAAACAGCCGTTAACTTCAAGATTCGATTTTTTCCATAAGCTGTCATTTTCGCCTCCTGCGGTTGGCTTTTTAAAGTGATTTCGAATCTATCTAAACTTTAACAGCTCTATATTTAGAAGCAAATAAAGGGCAAAATTTCTTTTACTTTTTAAACCGCTAGATGCTGTTGTAAGGTTATGAAATATAAGGAGTTAAGAAGGATTAGTAGTCAAAACTCGGGAGATTCTGTATAATCTGTTTTTGATGACCCTTCCAAACTCATCAAAATCTTGGGTTCTCATTACCGGCGCTTCTTCTGGAATTGGCGAAGCTTTTGCCAAACGTTTTGCGCGCGAAGAGTGGAACACCGTTTTGGTAGCCCGTTCACTGGACAAACTTGAGACGTTGGCAGAAATTTTGAGAAAAGAAAACAACAGCGAAACGGTTGTACTTCGAGAGGATTTATCTGATTCCAAAGCGCCTCGAAGAATTTATGAGGAGATTAGGCGGAGAAAAATTTTATTGGAAGGGCTTATCAATAACGCAGGAATCGGGGTGCGCGGCAAATTTGCGGAGGCGCCCCTGGATCAATTTCTTAAGATGATTGATATTAACGCGCGCGCATTGGTTGAATTAACAGGCCTTTTTCTTCCCGAGATGATTTCAAGAAAGCATGGGTTTATTATTAATGTTTCGTCAACGTCGTCTTTTCTTCCGCTTCCTTATCAAGCGCTTTATGCGGCCACCAAAGCTCTCGTCTCTTCTTTTTCGGAATCACTCTGGTCTGAAACTAGAGGGACTGGGGTTCGGATTCTTAATTTGTGTCCGGGTCTGACGAAAACCAATTTTGGCACGGCCGCCGGAATGCGGGATTTCAGAGAAGATCCCATCGCAGAGCAGCCGGTAGCAGTAGTCGATACGGCTTTTAAAGCTCTTCGGAGGAATCAACCGTCCGTCATTTCAGGATGGTATAATCGCCTAATTCCTTTTTTTACGAAGTTAATTCCACATCGGCTCATGCTGATAGCGATCCCTTGGATCCAAAAAATGAGAGGTCTTGCTTAGATGCGTTTTTTAAAGCGCGGTTTTTTCATCTTCGTGCTCGGAATTATTGTGCTCTTAGTCGCAACGCAAGTAGCGTCTTACTTTTTCCTCAAACCGCTTTTAGAACGCCAGGCCGAGAGAATTTTCCAAGTACCGGTTACCATTGAACGTGCAGGCGTTAATTTGTTGGGCGGTTCTTGTTGGATGAAGCAAATCCGAATCAAAAACCTTGAGGGCTTCAAAAACCCCGATTTTTTAACGGCTAGAACCATTGCGGTGGATTTCAATCTTTTGAGTTTGTTGACAAGCGAGTTTGTGATTAATCGAATTTTGCTCAAGGATCCGGAATTTAGTTTTGAATTAAACGAAAAAGGCAAGCTTAACCTTAGAATACTGATCGATGAAGTGATCAATCGTTTTCAGACTCTTTATGCCAAAAAGCCGAGATTGATCCATTTAATTACGAGATACACAGTCGAAAAGTTTTCCGTTAGAAACGGAAAGGTTGAATGGATAGATCATCGTAACAACGAAAACAATTGGACGCTCAAAGTCATTTCATTTTCTTTGGCTCGATTGGTTTATCCCCCGGATCCAGAAGAAGCTTTGCCTGCCGCCATTTATGTGAACGCAACGGTGCCAACCGTTCCGGAAGGGAAGATTTTGATTTTGGGAAGATTTAATCCTTTCGCATCCAAAAAAAGTTTTGATATTACAGGCTCGGCTAAAAATTTAATCTTTAATCAGTCCAGCGATTTTTTACCCGATTTTCCTTTAAGGTTTATGGGAGGAATCCTTCAGCTTAAAGTGAAGGCACTCTGTCATGACAATCAGGTTGAAATGTATCATCAAGTTCGTGTCGATAGGCTCAAATTTGCAACCAAAGACTCCATTGAGGGAAAGCCTCATCTTGTCTTTGGCCTTCCGGTAGAAACGGTAGTTCATTTTTTTAACGATATCCAGCCGCAAGCAGAACCATTTGGGTTTAATTTTGATGTGATCGGAGATTTGGGAGATCCTAAGTTTAATCTCTGGTCTCAAACACAGCAAAAACTGCAGACGACAATTTACGGTCGAATCATGGGGCGCCTGAAATTACTTCAAGACAATGTCAAAAGCTTCTAACGATTTTTGAGATGCGATCAGGTTTTGTTTCGATTCTGGGGAAACCCAATGTTGGTAAATCAACCCTTCTCAACCGCCTCGTCGGTTCCAAACTGGCGGCTGTTTCCAGAAAACCTCAGACCACTCGTCAAATCATTCGAGGGATTTTAACCGAGTCGCGCGGGCAAATTATCTTTCTGGATACGCCCGGCTTACATAAACCAAAAGATAGCTTAGGCTGCTTTATGGTTCGGGAAGCCACCAAAACATTTTTGGGCGCCGATTTGCTCTATTGGATAACGGAGCCGAGGCGGCCAAATCAAGAAGATGCCGAGTTCCTTGCAGAGATGAAAAAACAATCCTCCCCCGCAAGGGGGGAAGGGAATAAGCCTATTTTTTGTTTGATCAATAAAATTGATAGTGTTTCTAAGCCTGAAATTCTGCCGGTGATCGATCAATACCAAAAGTTATTTCCTTTTACAGAAATAATTCCTATCTCGGCACTTCAGGGTGATCAGCTTGATTTACTCCTTGAGAAAACGTTTGCTCATTTGCCCGAACACGAACCTTATTTTCCATCCGACATCACGAGCGATCAAACCGAGCGCTTTATCGCGGGCGAAATGGTTCGGGAGAAAATTTTTAGATTTACCGGCGAAGAAATTCCTTATGTCACCGCAGTTCAAATTGATGAATTTAAGGAGGAAGAAGCGATCATTCGCATTCACGCGGTGATTTTTACAGAGAAGGAGTCTCAGAAGGCGATCTTGATCGGCAGGGGTGGTGAGAAGATGAAGCAAATTGGAAAAGCTGCGCGGGAAGATTTAGAACGGTTTTTCGGCAAAAAAGTTTTTCTTGAACTTTGGGTGAAAACGCTTAAGAATTGGAAAAAAGACGAGCGTGAGCTTAAACGCTTGGGATTCCAATAAATGGTGTCATTCCCGCGAAAGCGGGAATCCAGACGGCTGGATCCCCGCATGCGCGGGGATGACAACGAGAGTAGGAATACAATGATTAAGTCTCTGCTGTTTGATATGGGAAATGTTTTGGTATTCTATGATGCCAAACGTGCTTCGAAGGCATTTTCGGAAGCCGTCGGCGCTCCGGAAGATAAAATCTGGCAGACATTTTTCATTTCGGAATTAGAGCGTTCTTATACGCGCGGCGAGATTTCTTCGGAGGAATTCTACAAACGGGTGAGCGAACGTTTCCCAAAAAAAATTAGCTTCTCTACTTTTGCAAGGCTCTGGAATGATATTTTTACGGAAAACAGCGAAATGAACGATTTGCTCGAAAGGCTTAAAAAAAACTATCCTCTTTATTTAATCTCCAATACCAACGATCTTCATTTTACGCATGTCTGCAAAGAGTTTCCCATCGCGCGCCATTTTGTCCGGTGTTTTCCCTCCCATGAAGTGGGCCACCGGAAACCGGATAAAAGCATGTTCGAACATGTGCTGCGCGAGATCAAGTTAAAGCCCGAAGAAGCCGTATTTATAGATGATATTCCCGAATTTGTGGAATCGGCGAGACAGCTTGGGATTCACGGAATTCAATTCGCCTCACGCAAAGCGCTTGAAAGCGAACTTCGTAAACTGGGGATTCGATTTTGAAGAAACTTAAAACGTCGGTTTGGATTTTGATTTTTTTAGCGATTTTTATTCCCTTCGCAAATGCTTATCAAGATACCAATCGTTTTACTTATGGATTTCAACGTCTTCTGCTTGCGCCTTTTCAAATTCCGATTCAAGTTTTACAGGGAACTTTGTACGGTCCGCCTATTGTCGGAACTTTAGGCGGGGTCCTGACAGGAACATTTTCCACTATTTCTAATTTGGTAGGCGGCACTTTTGATATGGCAGCTTCAGTGGCGCCTTACGCCAAATATGCCGTTTTTGCGCTTTGAGGGAAATGTCCTTGCAAAAATTCGAACGTAGGGGCGTCCCCCTGTGGGCGCCCTCAGAATTAACAGGCAGGCACAGGGGCCTGCCCCTACGAATAAAATTGAAATGTTGCGTCGCGGTTTTATCGATCATTTTCTTTTCCGGATGCATCCGTTTATGGGGCGGCGCAGGTTATGTGAAGGAAACGCCTCGGGAAAGAACTCAGCGCACGGTTGGATTTGATACGGCTCGTATCGGTTCGCCGTAATTTTATTCCTCAATAGGGATAAATGCGGGTTTTTCTCTCAAGTAATAAATCGAAATCCCACTCCCGATAATCATTACCCCTCCAATTATGGCTTGAAAGGTTAAATATTCTTTCCAAATAAAAGCTCCCAGAACAGCGCAAAAGACAGGTGTCAGATAAGTAAAGGGCAGGACGAAAGAAACAGGCGCTGTCTGAATCGATTTAGTCAACCACACCTGTCCAAAAAATGCCCCCGCCACCACTCCTCCAAGCGCAAGCCATTCCACGGCATTAGGCCAATGAAAGCCTAGTGGCAGAAGCGGAAGGGATCCGAGGGTTGAGATGGTGGTGAAATAAAAAATAATTGTGTAGGGTGATTCGCCTTCGTCGTTAAACCGGATAAATACATAGGCCAGAGCCGCGGCAATTCCGGACAAAATTCCGATTAAAATTGGAAATGGTTTTGCCTCAAATTGAGGAGCTGCAAGAAAGTAAAGTCCAACGAAAGAAAAAAGAATTGCCCATTTTACGATCCTGCTCGTTCGCTCTTTGAGTAGAAGACGGGCAAAAATGACCACAAAAATGGGAGCCGTATAGTTGAGCATGACGGCTGTGCCCAAATTGAGTTGGGAGATGGCATAAAAATGCATGGACAAAGCTACAAAGCCAAATACACCGCGCAGTAGAAGAATTTTCGGATTTTTTCCAATCCATGAGCTTCCTTTCTTCAAAATCATCGCCCCAATCAAGACAGAACCGAGGACGCTTCTGAAGAAAACCACTTCATTGGAATTAATTGTTTGAGTGGCCCATTTCACAAAAGTGGCCATGATGCTAAAAGAAATGGCGGCTCCCACCATTTTTAAAATACTGTGCGTTGTTCTGTCAGTCCCAGATTCCATAAGCATACTAAGAATATCAAAAGCTCCACTTTAATATAAGGAAAAACTTTGGTATATTATCCCACAAGATGATCATTGGATTAACTGGTAAAAACGGGTCTGGAAAAGGCGAAGTCGCGCGCTTCCTCAAAGAACGCGGTTTTGAATATTTGTCGCTTTCTGATGTGGTGCGCGAAGAAGTTAAAAAACATAAAAAACCACTGACGCGTGATAATTTGGTTCTTCAAGGCAATGAGCTTCGTAAGAAATTTGGGGCCGACGTTCTTGCAAAACGGATTTTGGACCGAATTGAGATAGACCGAAATTATGTGATTGATTCCATCCGCCATCCTTCTGAAGTCAAAGCGCTTAAGTCCCGCAATGGTTTCGTTCTTTTGAATGTGACAGCTCCTTCCCGCGTTCGGTTTGGGCGTTTAAAAAAAAGGAAACGTGAGAGCGATCCAAAAACGTTTCAAGAATTTTTAAAGCTGGAGCGGTGGGAGGGAAAAAGCGGAGTGGGAAGCGATCAGCAGCTTAATCAGGCGATCAAGCTTGCAGATTATACTGTGAACAATGACGGAACGCTTGAGGAATTTCGGGATGAAGTTACGCGTGTTGTGATGACAATCGCGCAGAAAAAAAAACGGCCGAATTGGGACGAATATTTTTTAGGGATCGCAAAAGTCGTAGCACTTCGCTCCAATTGCGTCAAACGAAAAGTGGCATCCGTTATCGTCAAAGATAAGCGGATTATTTCCACCGGTTACAATGGAACGCCGCGGGGGGTGAAAAATTGCAATGAAGGCGGCTGTCCTCGCTGCAATCAGTTAGCAAGCTCGGGTACGAAACTTGAGGAATGTTTGTGTTCCCACGGAGAAGAAAACGCGATCACGCAATCGGCTTATCACGGCGTGAACATCAAAGATTCCACGCTTTACACGACCTATTCGCCCTGTCTTTTGTGTACCAAAATGATCATTAATAGCGGTATCCGTGAAGTGGTGTTCAATATCGATTATCCGCTCGGAGAAACTTCGATGAAGCTTCTTGAGGAAGCCGGTGTTGTGGTAAGAAAAGTGAAAGTTGAATGAGTCCTGCCAATTTATCAAAAACTTCGCCTTCGCTTGAGGAAATTTATAAGCCGATTCGCACTTATCTTCCGCAAGTGGAAGAACGGATTCTTGAAATCCTAGCCACCCCGAATGAGCTGTCGAGTGAAGTCATTCGGTATTTTTTTAAGTCCAAAGGAAAATTCCTAAGACCCGCTCTTGTTCTTTTTGGTTCTCTCCTTGGATCCGACATTCCAGAATCCGCATTTTTAACGGCCGCGGCGCTTGAAATTTTTCATTCGGCTACTCTCATTCATGATGACATTATCGATTCGGCTTATTTACGGCGAAATCTTCCCACCGTGAATACCAAATGGAATCCGCAAGTCGCTGTTTTAGTCGGAGATTATTTGCATGACAAGGCTATCGGAGCCATTTTTGATACGAAAAGTGATCAAGTCATCGCCGCTTTCCTTAAAACCGCCGGCGTCGTTTGCGACGGCGAGATTCTTGAACTTAAGGAAAAGAACAATTTTAATCTCAAAGAAGAAACTTATCTTACGATCATAGAACGAAAAACAGCTGCACTTTTGGCGACGTGCCTTGAATCTGGAGCGGTTTTGAGTGGTTTGGACATGGAACGCGTACTGGCACTTAACCGCTTTGGAATTTATTTTGGAATGGCGTTTCAAATCATGGACGATTGCCTTGATTTTATGGGCAAGGAAAATGAGTTTGGCAAGACCTTGGGGGCAGATCTTCAAGCTGGAGTGCTAACGCTTCCTTTAATTCGTTTGATTCAGTTGTTGGATGAGAAGGGAAAAGCCGAAGTGTTTTCAAAGGTCAAGTCTGGCCTCAGCCACACGCAACTTGGAGATTTAGTTCTTTTACTGGAAGAATACGGCGCACTTAATTATTCGATAGAAAAAGCAAATGAATTTACGGAGCGTGCCTCCCTTGAGCTCGCCATTTTTCCGGATTCACCTGTCCGCCAGAGCCTCGAAGCCCTTCTTCAATACGTGATCAAACGCAACCGTTGATGTCGGTCTCAGGCGTTCTTTATTTGGTAGCGACTCCTATTGGAAATTTGGGCGATATCACCTTCCGTGCCGTCCAAACGTTGCGCGAAGTGGATTTTGTGATTTGTGAGGATTCAAGAAGGAGCGGAATGTTACTCAAACATTTCGAAATTAAAAAGCCGCTCCGTTCCTTTCACGATCACTCCTCCAAATCCAAGCAGGAATCCGTCATCCATGAATTAAAGGAAGGCCGAAGAGCAGCGTATATCACCGATGCGGGCACCCCTCTCATTTCAGATCCGGGGTTTACGTTGGTCCGCGACGCACTGGAAGCCGGTATTCGAATCGAATCGATTCCCGGTCCCAGTGCTTTTGTCAATGCTCTGGTGATCAGCGGGCTTCCGACTCACTCATTTGCGTTTATCGGATATCTGCCGCAAAAAGAAAAAGCCCGGCGGGATGCTTTGCATGAGCTTCAAGATGAGCCGAGAACTTTGATTTTTTATGAGTCGCCTTACCGTCTTTTGAGAACGTTGGAAGATATGCGCGACATCTTTGGCGACCGCGAGGCATCCGTTTCTCGTGAAATGACTAAGAAGTTTGAAGAGACCGTGAGGGGAAACCTCTCTGAAATTTCGGCTTATTTTGAAAAGCGGAAAATTTTAGGGGAATGGGTGATTGTGATTGCTGGGAAAGCGCATAACTTTGTAGGATCCAAACGCAGGCCAAGCGTTGGTTTTGAATTATGAAGAAGCGTATTGCGGTTTTCGTTTCGGGTTCTGGAACAAACATGGAAAATATCGCCCGCAAAGTCAAAGCGGGCGAACTCGATTGTGAAATCGTGCTCGTTGTCTGCGACAATCCGAATGCGTACGCACTCAAACGCGCCGAACAATTTCAACTCGAGACTTTTGTCATCGAGAGGAAAAATTTTAAGTCCAAGGCCGAGTTTGAAGCCGCGATCGATCAAAAGCTTAGAGGAAAAAAAGTGGACGCCATCTTCCTCGCGGGCTTCATGCGCATTTTGAGCGCTGAATTTGTTCAAAAATGGAAGTGGCGTATTTTAAATATTCATCCCAGCCTTCTTCCCAAATATCCGGGCGTATGCGCCATTAAGGATGCGTGTGAAGCTAAGGAACAAGAAACTGGCGTCACGATCCATTTTGTGGATGAGGGTGTAGACTCCGGACCGGTTATTCTACAGCGAAAAGTTCCCATACAGCCCACGGATACTTTGGCTGAGGTTGAAGCGCGCGTTCACACAACCGAATACGAACTTTATCCCGAAGCGATCAAGTTGTTTTTGGGAGGGAAGCTGACGGTTGATGGGAGACAAGTAAAAATCAGAGGGGGTCAGACCCCTTTAAACTAACCTATGGCACTCAGAGAAGAATTTGAACGTTCAGGAAATTGGCTTTTTCGTTGGCGGAGCTATCTCCCGCTTCTTCTGATCATCTTGCTTTTAATTGCACTCACTCAATTTCATTATCCTTATGCTTATAAGAATCCCAACTTGGATGCGCTTTGGGAACTTGCATGCATGCTTGTTTCTTTCGTCGGGCTTGGAATTCGGATGTATGCAGTAGGTTGTGCACCGCGAAACACTTCGGGACGAAACGTATCCGAACAAAGAGCAGAGGTATTGAACACGACGGGAATTTATTCGCTTGTGAGGCATCCACTCTATTTGGGAAATTTTATGATTTGGTTCGGAATCATTTTGTCAGTGAGGCTTTGGTGGTTTATGGTCGTGGCGCTGCTTATTTTCTGGCTCTATTATGAGCGGATCATGTTTGCCGAGGAGGAATTCTTAAGGAAAAAATTCGGAGGTGATTTTCTAAACTGGGCAAATCGAACACCGGCTTTTTTTCCGAAGAACTTAAAACAATGGCGCAAACCGGAGCTTAAGTTTGAATTCAAGAATGCTTTAAGACGCGAATATTCCGGATTGTTTGCCATTGTTTCTGCATTTTCGGTCTTGGAGTTAATCGAAGAGCGGATCGTAGAAGGAAAGTTTACATTTGATCCGCTTTGGCTTACCATTTTTATCATCGGTTTGATCATTTATTTAAGTTTACTGACACTTAAGAGAAAAACAAGCTTTCTTGATGTGAAAGGAAGGTAGGGATGGCGGCGAAGATTCAATCCGTGAGAGCACGTGAAATTTTAGATTCCAGAGGAAATCCAACCGTTGAAGTCGATGTCCACTTAAGCGACGGAACATTGGGGCGCGCGGCCGTTCCAAGCGGAGCTTCTACGGGAGAACATGAGGCCGCGGAACTTCGTGACGGCGATCCGAAACGCTTTCTTGGGAAAGGCGTTCTTAAGGCAGTCCGAAATGTAAATGAAAAAATTGCCAAAGCCGTCATTGGAAAAGATCCTGAACGGCAAAAAGAAATCGACGAGCTTTTGATTTCGCTCGATGGAACGGAAAATAAATCTTCACTTGGCGCGAATGCCATCTTGGGTGTTTCTTTGGCTTGCGCTCATGCCGCGGCGAATTCCAGAAAGTTATCTTTGTTCCGCTATCTTGGTGGAGAAAAGGCTTGTCTCTTGCCGGTTCCCATGATGAACATCATCAACGGCGGCGTTCATGCAGATAACAATGTGGATTTGCAGGAATTTATGATCATGCCTTTTAACGCCAAGCGGTTTTCCGAAGCGTTACGGATGGGCGCGGAAGTGTTTCATCATCTGAAAAAGATTCTTCATCAAAAAAAACTTTCTACCGCGGTAGGAGATGAAGGCGGTTTTGCGCCAAATCTTGAATCTAATGAAGAGGCGCTCGATGTAATTGTAGAAGCGATTACGCAAGCCGGTTATCAGCCCGGCATTGATATTAAGATTGCGCTCGACCCCGCAAGTTCTAGTTTTTATGGGCAGGATAAAACAGGAGGCAATCAAAATCCGGGCAAATACGTTCTGCGCGCGGAGACTCAATCCGTAAAATCCGCTTCTGATATGGTTGAATTTTATTCAAAGCTTTGCAAGCGCTACCCCATTTTTTCAATCGAAGACGGACTTGCCGAAAACGATTGGGATGGGTGGACTTTGTTGACGAAACGGCTTGGAAATGAAATTCAACTGGTAGGGGATGATATCTTTGTGACGAATGTGAAACGGCTTCAAATGGGAATCGATCAGAAGGTGGCCAATTCCATTTTAATTAAAGTCAATCAAATCGGAACGCTCACCGAGACGATTGAAGCTGTGAAACTTGCCCATCAAAATGGTTACACGGCTGTGATGAGCCATCGGAGCGGGGAAACGGAAGATACGACGATTGCCGATCTTGCCGTCGCGCTCAGCACAGGACAAATTAAAACAGGTTCCACTTCCCGCACGGATCGGATTGCCAAATACAATCAGCTTCTACGAATCGAAGAAGAACTTGGCTCGAAAGCCGTTTACGCTGGTACCGTTTTAAATAGACCCGATTAAATGCCAGCTAATGAACCATTTCAACAGATTGCGAAATTTAATCGGTACTATATAAAACGGTACTATTAGCTATGAAACGCCTGACTCCTCTTTGGATCTTTATCGCGATCTTTGTCATAGGCGCGATTTATTTTCCGGGCCTTTCTAAATATCTCAAATTGAAACGCAGAGACACCGAGCTTTCTCGGGAAATTGAAGTGCTTAAAACGCAAATCAACCAGCTTCAAAGAGAGGAACATCTCTTGAAAACCGATTTAACCAAGCTTGAAGAAGCGCTTCGTGAAGAATTAGGTCTTGTGAAGCCCGGTGAGATCGTGGTCAGAGTAGTCGAAGAAGAAGTCTCCCAAAAATCAGCCGAATCTTCCCAAAAGAAATCTTAGTTGCGGAATGCTTTTCTTGCATTTCTGAAAAATAGCGTTATAATATATTCCCTTTCGAATAACCTGCTTTTAATTTTCCCACGCCGCGGGGTGGAGCAGCCTGGTAGCTCGCAAGGCTCATAACCTTGAGGTCAGGGGT